>NZ_CP088014.1:1800000-1965000 GCF_021044685.1 Bradyrhizobium daqingense | reverse complement strand
CCTCTCAGCGCCAAGGCATCCACCGAACACCCTTAAGGCACTTGATTGCTCTCATTATCAATGTCCACACACTCGGCAGAATGTTGTCTGTACGATTGCCAAGAAACCGAAGTCTCTAAGGCGCGCACCCTCGATGAATGCTACGTACAGCCGGACATTGACTAGAAAGACCAGCTTGCTTCGTAAGATCGTTCCGATAGCGAGGCGGTCAAGCTTCGCTAAAAGGATCATTTTACAACTCGCAGCCAACCTCGCGGTCAGCGTCGAGCGCCGAAAATGATCCGGAGATAATGAAGGCTCGCGCAACGATATGCTGCACGACCCAACTCGGATCGATCTCCTCTTTACGATGTCAGAAAACACGCAGTTCACTGTCTATCCAGACTAGTGAATGCGAAGTGATGTTTCGCGGACGACGGTACAAGATCTCGGTGATCAAGCCATCTGGTGGAGCCAGACGGGATCGAACCGACGACCTCATGCTTGCAAAGCACGCGCTCTCCCAGCTGAGCTATGGCCCCGTAACCAGAAGACGAATGCTCGCTCGATGAAAGTGGTGGGCCTGGGAAGACTTGAACTTCCGACCTCACGCTTATCAAGCGCGCGCTCTAACCAACTGAGCTACAAGCCCCTAACGCTATCCTCATCAGGACTAGGGTCTTGCGTGCAAGCAACCGCGACAAGCGCAGATGCAATCGCACAGCGCAGCCCCGGCGCGTGTTCGTCCGCGAAGAAAGAGAAACGTAGACGGCGAAATCCCGCCAATGCAGCTCAACGATCTGGCGATCTGTTGGCCACTGATGTTTCTAAAACGGTTCGATAGAAGCGAGCTTCTGAAGAACCATCCTTAGAAAGGAGGTGATCCAGCCGCAGGTTCCCCTACGGCTACCTTGTTACGACTTCACCCCAGTCGCTGACCCTACCGTGGCCGGCTGCCTCCATTGCTGGTTAGCGCACCGTCTTCAGGTAAAGCCAACTCCCATGGTGTGACGGGCGGTGTGTACAAGGCCCGGGAACGTATTCACCGTGGCGTGCTGATCCACGATTACTAGCGATTCCAACTTCATGGGCTCGAGTTGCAGAGCCCAATCCGAACTGAGACGGCTTTTTGAGATTTGCGAAGGGTCGCCCCTTAGCATCCCATTGTCACCGCCATTGTAGCACGTGTGTAGCCCAGCCCGTAAGGGCCATGAGGACTTGACGTCATCCCCACCTTCCTCGCGGCTTATCACCGGCAGTCTCCTTAGAGTGCTCAACTAAATGGTAGCAACTAAGGACGGGGGTTGCGCTCGTTGCGGGACTTAACCCAACATCTCACGACACGAGCTGACGACAGCCATGCAGCACCTGTGTTCCAGGCTCCGAAGAGAGGGTCACATCTCTGCGACCGGTCCTGGACATGTCAAGGGCTGGTAAGGTTCTGCGCGTTGCGTCGAATTAAACCACATGCTCCACCGCTTGTGCGGGCCCCCGTCAATTCCTTTGAGTTTTAATCTTGCGACCGTACTCCCCAGGCGGAATGCTTAAAGCGTTAGCTGCGCCACTAGTGAGTAAACCCACTAACGGCTGGCATTCATCGTTTACGGCGTGGACTACCAGGGTATCTAATCCTGTTTGCTCCCCACGCTTTCGTGCCTCAGCGTCAGTATCGGGCCAGTGAGCCGCCTTCGCCACTGGTGTTCTTGCGAATATCTACGAATTTCACCTCTACACTCGCAGTTCCACTCACCTCTCCCGAACTCAAGATCTTCAGTATCAAAGGCAGTTCTGGAGTTGAGCTCCAGGATTTCACCCCTGACTTAAAGACCCGCCTACGCACCCTTTACGCCCAGTGATTCCGAGCAACGCTAGCCCCCTTCGTATTACCGCGGCTGCTGGCACGAAGTTAGCCGGGGCTTATTCTTGCGGTACCGTCATTATCTTCCCGCACAAAAGAGCTTTACAACCCTAGGGCCTTCATCACTCACGCGGCATGGCTGGATCAGGGTTGCCCCCATTGTCCAATATTCCCCACTGCTGCCTCCCGTAGGAGTTTGGGCCGTGTCTCAGTCCCAATGTGGCTGATCATCCTCTCAGACCAGCTACTGATCGTCGCCTTGGTGAGCCGTTACCTCACCAACTAGCTAATCAGACGCGGGCCGATCTTTCGGCGATAAATCTTTCCCCGTAAGGGCTTATCCGGTATTAGCACAAGTTTCCCTGTGTTGTTCCGAACCAAAAGGTACGTTCCCACGCGTTACTCACCCGTCTGCCGCTGACGTATTGCTACGCCCGCTCGACTTGCATGTGTTAAGCCTGCCGCCAGCGTTCGCTCTGAGCCAGGATCAAACTCTCAAGTTGGACTTGAACTTTGAACCGGCTGATCACAACGTTTGACGAGGTCCCACCATTATCGACCGAAGTCGATGTGCTGCCTGCGATTCACATCGCTGGCAACGATGGTGTTTCCTTTGAAACGTGTACCGCCGAAGTCTTTCGTCCGGTCTCGATCAGAAAAGCCGAAGCTTTTCAGAAGCGAGACCCGCAAGGACTCCGCCGTCCACGTTTCTCTTTCTTCATCTTCACTTGTCAAACAGCCCGAAGCCGTGGAGGCCTCAACCTTCCTGGGAGGAAGGGTTCCGACACCCTTACCGACGATGAATGACTCCAACCGATTTGTGTCGGCTGTTGTGTCACTCAACAAGGTGAGGAGCATCAGTGGCGCGTTCGCTCGCCTTGGTCAGTGACCCGGCGGCGCCGCGCTCAGTGGTTGGGGTTATAGGCCCCGCCTTCCGGGCTGTCAACGCCAATCGTCAACAAATCGTCGCACAGCGGATCGTCGAAAAAATTCCAGCGATTCCAGTCAATTAGAGGCCTCGTGGAGCGGCGAACCGGGGCAGCGCGGTAAAAAATCTGAAAAAAAGTTTGGGCCCCAGCGGGCTCCGGAGGGGCTTCCAGGAGCCGCCTTGGGCTCTCCCTTCCAAGCGCGCCCTGTCCCCTCCACGGACGAAAGACCCGCCCTTACCGGGCTAGCCCCCTCCGCGCCCTCAAACCCAGCTGTCCCCCGCCAGTTGGACGGGCCGCCAAGCCCGGGCCGTTCAGGAAACTTTTCGATATTAGACGCCGTACTTGAGCCACAATCCCGCGGCGTTCTGATAAGAGACAAGCTTGAATCGCGGGTGATGCCAGTGGGGGCTGCCGGCGACTTTGATGGGGTCAGAGGAAGGCGATCTTGCAGATGACGCGGCCTTCCTTCGACCTTCGAGAGACTTCGAGAGACCTTTTTTCCGTTTAGCTGTTCGTAATTCCGGCCGGCCCTCATCGGGGCCTTCTGACCGCGAGCGCCTATGCGGCTTGCCTTTTTCCTGCGATACGCCTCGAAGAGGGCGACCGGGGACGAGGCTTGAAACCGGGCTTTTGGGTCGTTGAATTGGGGGACTTGGGTTGAACCACAGGACGTCACGCGGCGCTTACGGGCGTGAGACCGGGATCATCGATCTCGGCCACGAGCCGCCGCTGTCCGTCGATGGTTCTGAGGCCGCCGTCATCGATCGGCGCCGCGTCTCGGTGCAATGGTTCAGCGGGACAATTCTGACCGGACTCTGCGGCGCGGCCCTGATCGGCGGCGCCGTTTTCGCGTCGCTCGACGGCGAGATGACCTTCGCCAAAGTGCCGGAGCGGGTCGAAGGCGCGTTGCGCGGTGCCTTCGGCGCCGGCGATCGCGCCGCCACCCTGCACAAGAGCGACCGCCTGCCGCCGCCGAGCGAATCTACGGCTTCGCGCAACATCATGCGCGTCTCCACGGTCGCCCGCGTCGGTAACCGTGACGTGATGCGGGTGCGCCCCTTCGTCCGCATCGCCGGCAACCTGTCGATGACGACGAGCGATCTGTCGGCGAAGATCCCGCCGTTCAACGCGCAGCGCCTGCTCACCGACGTCGGCTCCGATCCAAAGACCGCCTCCGACGATCCCAACAATCCCGAGGCCGTCGAGCCCGACGCCGAAGTCTCCTTCGTCACCAAGGACCTGTCGCCGGTGCTGCCGAAGGCGAAGATTTCCGCCGTGGTGGCGCTTGACGACATCCTGATGCGGGTGCGCGATGCCGCCAATTGGCGCGGCAATGGCGGGGTGCGCTACGCCTCGCTCTCCAATGCCACCGCCGATGTTTCCGGCGCGACCGGCCCCTCCGACATCAGAAGCGCCTACGCGCCCGAATCCTCGTCGTCCGATCCCTATGCCGGCTTCGAGACGCGCGTGGTGCCCGAAAACGTCACGCTGCTGCCCAAGACCAAGGAGCAGATCACCGGCGGCAATCCCAACGGCGAACGCGTCCACATGGTCAAGAAGGGCGACACCGTCGCCGGCGTGCTGCGCGATCTTGGCGCCACCGCCGAGGAGATCAAGGCGATCACCGCGACGCTCGGCCCCCGCGGCCGCGACGGCGGCCTGAAGGAAGGCGAGAAGCTCCGCATCCTGATGGCGCCTGCGAGTCCCGGCGCGCGCCTGCAGCCCTATCGCGTGGTCGTCGCCAACGACACCATGGTCGAGGCGATCGCGGCGCTGTCCGATCTCGGCAAATACGTCGCGGTCGACGTCTCCAGCATGAACACCGTCGCCGACGCGGCAGCCAACGCCAGCAGCGATGACGATGATGATGATGACGGCTCCGGCGTCCGGCTCTACCAGAGCATCTACGAGACCGCGATGCGCAACAAAGTGCCGATGCCGGTCATCGAGGACATGATCAAGATCTATTCCTACGACGTCGATTTCCAGCGCAAGGTGCAGCCGGGCGACTCGTTCGACGTGTTCTATGCCGGCGAAGACGAGGGCGTGACGGCGACCGAGAAGAACGAGGTGCTGTTCGCCTCGCTCACCGTCGGCGGCGAGACCAAGAAATACTACCGCTACCAGAGCCCTGACGACGGCGTCGTCGACTATTACGACGAGACCGGCAAGAGCGCGAAGAAGTTCCTGGTCAGGAAGCCCGTCAACAACGCCATCATGCGCTCCGGCTTCGGCGGCCGCCGCCACCCGATCCTCGGCTACGTGAAGATGCATACCGGCGTCGACTGGGCCACCTCCTACGGCACGCCGATCTTCGCCTCCGGCAACGGCATGATCGAGAAGGCCGGCCCCGAGGGCGGCTACGGCAAGTACATCCGCATCAAGCATTCCAACGGCTACGAGACCGCCTACGGCCACATGTCGGCCTTCGCCAAGGGCATGGAAGTCGGCAAGAAGGTGCGGCAGGGCCAGGTGATCGGCTTCGTCGGCTCATCGGGCCTGTCGACCGGCCCGCACGTCCACTACGAGATCCTGGTCAACGGCCGCTTCGTCGACCCGATGCGCGTGAAGCTGCCGCGCGGGCGCTCGCTGGAAGGTCCGATGCTGGCAAGCTTCGAGAAGGAGCGCGACCGGCTCGACGGCATGATGAGCGGCCGCGGCGGCGCCATCGCCCGCATGTCGGATGCAACCGGCGGACCGTTGCAGGTCAGCAACCGCTGATAGAGGCCGGGCCGTAGCGGCCGGGCATTTTCAAACAGGATTTCCAACGGGAGACGCTGCGAGGCGAGGCCGCTTTGCTGCGTTTCAACGTCAAGTTTCGTTTGCCAAAGCGGAATGACGGGCGAATACTTTCCAAAAAAAATGGGAGGTCTCGCTATGAAGAACAGGCTCGCCTGCGCAGCGGTCGTCGCTGCGCTTTTCTCCACCACGAGCGTCTCGGCCGAAACCTGGGAGGTCACCAAGCTGGTCCCGGGCTCGGCATTCCATGGCGTGCACGGGCTCGGCATCGACGAGGCCGGCCGTCTGTTTGCCGGCAGCGTCGCGGGGGCGGCGCTCTACGAAGTCGACATCGCGGGTGGTGCCGCCAAGGTTGCAATCCCCGCCCCGGTCGGAATGGCCGACGACATCGCGTTCGCGCCTGATGGCACCATGGCCTGGACCGGCTTCCTCGCCGGCGATCTCTATGCGCGCAAGGGCGATGGCCCGATCAAGAAGCTCGCCTCCGGGCTTCCCGGCATCAACTCGCTCGCCTTCCGCAAGGACGGCAGGCTCTACGCCACCACCGTCTTCCTCGGCGATGCGCTCTATGAAATCGACATCGAGGGCGTCAAGCCGCCGCGCCAGATCATGGAGAAGATGGGCGGCCTCAACGGCTTCGAATTCGGCCCCGACGACAAGCTCTACGGTCCGCTTTGGTTCAAGGGACAGGTCGCAAAGGTCGACGTCGACAAGGCCGAGCTCACCGTCGTCGCCGACGGCTTCAAGGTGCCGGCCGCGGTGAATTTCGACTCCAAGGGCAACCTGTTCGTGGTCGACACCGCGCTCGGCCAGCTCGTCAGGGTTGATCCCAAATCGGGCGCCAAGACCATGATCGCGCAATTGAAACCGTCGCTGGACAATCTTGCGATCGATGGCAAGGACCGCATCTACGTCTCCAACATGGCCGACAACGGCATCCAGGAGATCGATCCCGCGACCGGGCAGGCCAAGCAGATCATCATCGGCAAGCTCGCTCTGCCCGGCGGCATCGGCGTCACCTCGGAGAACGGCAAGGATACGATCCACATCGCCGACGTGTTCGCCTATCGCACCGTGGACGGCGCGACCGGCGAGGTCACCGAGAAGGCGCGCATGCATGCCGCAGGCGTCACTCTCGAATATCCAATGAGTGCGACGGCGCGGGGCAACGACGTGATCCTGTCGAGCTGGTTCACCGGCACGGTGCAGGTGATCGACGGCAAGACCGGCGCCACGCGCGACATGCTGCACGGCTTCAAGGCGCCGCATGACGCGATTCTGCTTCCCGACGGCAGCATCCTGGTCGCCGAGCTCGGCACCAAGTCGCTGGTCAAGGTCGGCGGTGAGCACGGCAAGGATCGCACCGCGCTGATCGGTGGCCTCGAAGGACCTGTGGGTCTCGTTCGCGGCAAGGCTGACGAGGTCTACGTCACCGAGGCGTTTGCAGGCACCGTGTCCCGGATCGACAGCAACGGCGAAAAGACCGTGGTCGCCAAGGAGCTGAAGATGCCTGAAGGCATTGCGCGCACGGGCGACGGCAAGCTGGTCGTGGCGGAAGTCGGCGCCAGGCGGCTGATCGAGATCGCGCCGGACACCGGCAAGGTCACCGAGATCGTGGCCAATCTTCCGATCGGCCTCGTGGGCGCACCGGGCGGCCTGCCGACGCATGTTCCGACTGGAGTGGCGGTCGGGGCGAGCGGCGTGATCTACTTCTCGTCGGACGTGGAGAACGCGATCTACAAGGCTGTGAAGAAGTAGCTCCTCCGGACGAGCCCGACCGCGGAACTGCACGCAGGGCTCACGGTTAGACGCTGACGGAAGCCGACCAGCAGGAGGATCGCCCCATGACGCGCCTCTCACGTGACGACGTCGTCAAGTCCGTGGACCGGGCGGACGACGTCACCATTGCCCAGATCATCGGAACCGGCGCAACCGTCGAGGAACTCGCCGAAGCCCAGGCCTGGCTCGCCAATGACGAGCCGATGATCAACGATCTGCGGCCGCTCGCGCAGGGACGCGTGCGCGAGCTGGTGGATATTCTGTCGGAGCTGGAGGCGGACGACGAGGAGGAAGGCCCGACCGATCCCGGCTCCGCGTCTGCCATCGCTTGACGAACCTACCGGCACGACAAAACGCCCCGGAGAGATTGCGCTCCCCGGGGCGGTTTATCGTCGTCCGTTAAGAAGCCGGATTGATCGAGGCTGGCCGGGCGAGCGTGCGCCATAGCTGGGCCAGGAACAGGCACAAGAGATATCTCAGCCAGGCGAGGATGCGGCGGAAGTTGTGTCCGACGGCTGAGAGGACGACGTTGGCGGCATCGCCGGCGCGGCCTTTGAGGTAGCAGCGCCCGAGGTGGCCTTCCGCCTTCAGGTGTCCGATGATGGGCTCGATGGCGGAGCGGCGGCGCAGCTCGCGCTTGATGACACCGAAAACGCCGCGCTTCTGGCCGGAGATGAAGACGCGACGGGGATTTTGTGCGTCGTGGCCGCGGTATCCCTTGTCGACATAGGCCCGCTCGATCGGACAGCCGGTGAGTGTCTCGGTGCGGTCAATGACGTCCCGCAAGGTGTGACCGTCGTAGGGGTTGTCGGGCAGTGCGCTGGCGTGCAGCACGAACAGGCCACCGGGAGCCCGGCGGTTGTTGGTGACGATGGAGGCCTTCACGCCGAACTCGTAAGGCGCGCTGGCCTTGCCCTTGCCGATGCACTCCACTTCCGGGGCATGGAAGGAATAGAGCTTCCAGCCGCGCTGGCGCTGCTGCTGCGAGCGGATCTGCGTGGCCCGGCCGAGCGGGAGGGCGAACGCCTGCTCCAGTGCTGGCTGGCCTTCGATCTTGCGGCGGATGTCGCGGATGATCCGGCCCAGCCGGCTACGCAGGATACGCAACTGCCGCTGATGCCGCCTGAACTGTTTGGCATGGGCGTAGCGGCCGGCCATCATCGCGGCGGCCTTGGCGATGCGAGCATAGGATTGCCGCAGCCTGACGCCGTGCCTGATCGCCAGGCGGTTGAGCCCCTTGATGGCCGCATGCAGCAGCTTGGCATCGGTCGGAAAGGTGATGGCCTTCGGCTGCACCGTGGTGTCGACCGTAACCCGCTTGAGGTCCTGGCTGCGTAATGCACCGGCCTCGTGCGCTACCCGCAAGCTCTCGGCCAGCAGCAACTCCAGCTTGTCGCCAAGCCGCTTGCGCCAATGGCTCAGGTCCGAGCGCTCGTGCGGGAACGTGTGCTGAAAGAACTCTTCCCCGGTGAAGAACTGGAAGTATGGGTCATGGACCCAGCGCTCGCACACCTCCTCATCGGACAGCCCGTAAATGTGCTTGAGCAACAGCAGACCGATCATGAAGCGCGTCTCGATCCCGGGCCTGCCGTTCTCGCTGTAGAGCGGCGCGATCTCGCCGTCGATCCAGTCCCAATCGACCTTGCCGGCGAGCAGAACCAGCTCGTGCTTCATATTGATGATCTGGTCGAGCCGAGCCCGGAACAGATCGTTCGATCCCGTCGTCTTGTGCTTCTTCGGCCGCATCGTTCCCTCCGATGCAGACAAGGAATCATGCTTCCCGCTTCGAGGGAATCCACGAAAACCAAATCGCAAGGTTCTGACGCCCAAAGCATCAAAACCTTGCAATCTGGAAATGCCCCTTAGCCCAAATCGAGATTCCCGATCAGTGGCTTAGTCCTTCTTCACGGACGACTTTATCGTCTCAGCGTCAAGCGCCCACGCTCAGTTCAGCTTTCGCTTCGCCACCGGCGCTTCGAACTGGGCGATCTCCGCGGTCTGCGGTGCCTTGCCGTTGAAGGTCAGCACGTTGCCTTCGGACGAGATCGCGACATTGTCGCCGTCCCTGACGTCGCCGCCGAGGATCATCTCGGCGAGCGGGTCCTGGACGTAGCGCTGGATCACGCGCTTCAGCGGCCTGGCGCCGTAGGCGGGGTCCCAGCCCTTGGCAGCGAGCCAGTCGCGGCCGGCAGCATCGAGCGTCAGCACGATCTTGCGATCGGTGAGCAGCTTCTGTAGCCGCGCGAACTGGATCTCGACGATCCGGCCCATCTCGCTCCGCTGCAGGCGGTGGAACAGGATGATCTCGTCGACGCGGTTGAGGAATTCGGGGCGGAAGTGCGCCCGCACCATGCCCATCACCTGCTCGCGCACGGCCGAGGTGTCATCGCCCTCCGGCTGGTTCACCAGGTACTCCGAACCGAGATTCGAGGTCATGATGATCAGCGTGTTGCGGAAATCGACGGTGCGGCCCTGGCCATCGGTCAGGCGGCCGTCGTCGAGCACCTGCAACAGGACGTTGAAGACGTCGGGATGCGCCTTCTCGATCTCGTCGAACAGCACCACCTGGTAAGGACGGCGCCGCACCGCTTCGGTGAGCGCACCGCCCTCGTCATAGCCGACATAGCCCGGAGGCGCGCCGATCAGCCGCGAGACCGAGTGCTTCTCCATGTATTCAGACATGTCGAGGCGGACCATCGCGGTCTCGTCGTTGAACAGATACTCCGCCAGGGCTTTCGTCAGCTCGGTCTTGCCGACGCCGGTCGGCCCTAAGAACATGAACGAGCCGGTCGGCCGGTTCGGGTCCTGCAAGCCCGCGCGCGAGCGGCGCACGGCGGTCGCAACTGCACGCACGGCCTCGGCCTGGCCGACGACGCGCTTGCCGAGCTGCTCCTCCATCTTCAGGAGCTTCTCCTTCTCGCCTTCCAGCATCTTGTCGACGGGCACGCCGGTCCAGCGCGACACCACCTGCGCGATATGGTTGGCGGTCACCGCCTCCTCCATCATCTCGCCGGAGTTCTCTTTGGCTTCGATATCCGCGATCTTCTTCTCGAGCTCGGGTATCCGGCCATAGGCGAGCTCGCCAGCCTTCTGGAATTCGCCGCGCCGCTGGGCGTTGGCGAGCTCGACGCGCAGACCGTCGAGCTCCGCCTTCAGCTTCTGGGCGTCGGAGAGCTTGTTCTTCTCCGCGCTCCAGCGCGCCGTCAGGGCAGCAGACTTCTCCTCGAGATCGGCAAGGTCCTTCTCCAGGGTCTGGAGCCGGGACTTGGAGCCGACATCGCTTTCCTTCTTGAGCGCCTCCTGCTCGATCTTGAGCCGGATGATCTCGCGGTCGAGCGAGTCCAGCTCCTCCGGCTTGGAATCAACCTGCATCTTCAGCCGCGCCGCGGCCTCGTCCATGAGGTCGATCGCCTTGTCGGGCAGAAAGCGGTCGGTGATGTAGCGGTTGGACAGGGTCGTCGCGGCCACCAGTGCGGAATCGGTGATCCGCACGCCATGGTGCTGCTCATACTTGTCCTTCAGCCCGCGCAGGATCGAGATGGTGTCCTCGACCGAGGGTTCGCTGACGAAGATCGGCTGGAAGCGCCGCGCCAGCGCGGCGTCCTTCTCGACGTGCTTTTGATACTCGTCGAGCGTGGTCGCGCCGATGCAGTGCAGCTCGCCGCGGGCAAGCGCCGGCTTGAGCAGGTTGGAAGCGTCCATCGCGCCGTCGCCCTTGCCGGCTCCGATCAGCGTGTGCATCTCGTCGATGAACAGGATGAAGGTGCCCTCGCTCCCGGTCACTTCCTGGAGCACGGCCTTCAGCCGCTCCTCGAACTCGCCGCGGTATTTTGCACCCGCGATCAGCGCGCCCAGGTCGAGCGACAGCAGCTTCTTGTCCTTGAGGCTCTCGGGCACGTCGCCGTTGACGATGCGCAGCGCAAGCCCTTCCGCGATCGCGGTCTTGCCGACGCCGGGCTCGCCGATCAGCACGGGATTGTTCTTGGTCCGGCGCGACAGCACCTGGATGGTGCGGCGGATCTCCTCGTCGCGGCCGATGACCGGATCGAGCTTGCCGTCGCGCGCCGCCTGAGTGAGGTCGCGGGCATATTTCTTCAGCGCGTCGTAGGCGTTCTCGGCCGTGGCGGAGTCCGCCGTGCGGCCCTTGCGCAGGGCCTCGATGGCCGCGTTGAGGTTCTGCGGGGTGACACCGCCCTTGTTGAGGATGGTGCCGGCCTCGCTGGTCTTCTCCAGCGTCAGGCCGAGCAGCAGCCGCTCGACGGTGACGAAGCTGTCGCCGGCCTTCTCGCCGGCCTTCTCAGCCGCGTCGAAGGTGCGGGCGAGCTCGGGTGCCAGATAGATCTGACCGGCGCCGCCGCCGGAGACCTTCGGCACCTTGCCGAGGGCGTCCTCGGTCGCCTTGAGAATTGCACGGGAGTTGCCGCCGGCACGGTCGATCAGACCGGCAGCGAGCCCTTCATTGTCGTCCAGCAGCACTTTCAGCAGGTGCAGGGTGGAGAATTGCTGGTGCCCCTCGCGCATCGCTAGCGACTGCGCGGACTGGATGAAGCCCCTGGAGCGTTCGGTGTATTTGTCGATATTCATCTTTTTCTGTCCCTCGGCCTGCCCTCAGGGCCCTCTAAGGCACCCCGAACGGCATCTTCATTGGGTTTCCGCCTGATGCGTTGACGTTCCTCAACGCAGCAAGCAGTCGTTTATCAGGCGGCCCTGGCGCCGGCCTGACCCAGATGTGGGAAGCGTGTCCTCGGATCGGTAGAGGCGAGTTCACAATTTCGTGCGCTGATCCGCCCGCTTGGCGCCGGGCGGTCGAATCCCCTAAGTAGCGGCATGACAGCCAGCCACACCGCCGAGATCACCGGCCTTTACCGCTACCCTATCAAGGGCCTGACGCCCGAGGCGCTGCCCCACGTGACCTTGCGGCGGGGAGAGACCCTGCCCGCCGACCGCCGCTATGCCATCGAGAACGGGCCGAGCGGCTTCGATCCCGAAGCGCCTAGCTGGAAGCCGAAAATCCAGTTTCTGATGCTGGCGCGCAATGAGCGGCTGGCGTCGCTCGACAGCCGGTTCGACGATGCGACCAACGTCTTGACCATCCGCAAGAACGGCCAGATCGTCGCCACCGGCGACCTGGAGACCGCGGACGGGCGCGCTGCCATCGAGGCTTATTTCAGCGAGAACTTTCAGCCGGAGCTGAAGGGCCCGCCAAAGGTGCTGTCGGGCCGCAACCACAGCTTTTCCGACGTCGCCCGCAAGGTCGTGTCCATCATCAATCTCGACAGCGTCCGCGCCATCGAGGCCATGCTGGGCGGCGCCGCTGTGCATCCCCTGCGCTTCCGGGCCAATCTCTACGTCAAAGGTTGGCCGGCTTGGTCGGAACTCGACCTCGTCGACCAGACGCTCGCGATCGGTGAGGCCCGGCTGAAAGTGATCAAGCGCATCGTCCGCTGCCCGGCCACCAATGTCGACCCCGCCACCGCCAAGCGCGATCTCGAAATCCCGCCGACGCTGTCGCGCCATCTCGGCCACATGGATTGCGGCATCTATGCCGAGGTGATCGAAGGTGGCGAGATCGGCATCGGCGATGCGGTGGCGGTGGAGCAGCCGAAACTGGTGTGACGGGGCGGGCTCCGCACACTCCGTCATTGCGAGGAGCACTTGCGACGAAGCAATCCAGAGATCTATCCGTTGAGACAGTCTGGATTGCTTCGTCGCTTCGCTCCTCGCAATGACGAGGCTGCCGTAGGGTGGGCAAAGCGAAGCGTGCCCACCAATTCGGTTCGCGAACGTTTACGCACCGCCGGTGGGCACGGCGCTTGCGCGCCTTTGCCCACCCTACGGCACCGTCCCTTCCTCAATTCGGCATCACATACGCATAGATCCGACCGCGCGACACCGGCGCTTCGCGGACGCGGTTGCCGTTGTTGCCCGAGATCATGATTGGATTGCCCTTGGCATCGATGCCGGTGATGATGCCGACATGACCGCCGCGGCTGCCGCGCGACATCACCGCGATGGCGCCGACCTGCGGACCGGAGATGCGGGTGCCGTAGCGCGCGAACGAGCTCGCCATGTCGGAGCCGGTGCCCTGATGGCCGGTGTGCTGCAGCACCATGTTCATGAAGCGCGCGCACCACAGGCGGCCGCGCCCGGTCGGATTGCCGCCGAGATAACGGCGCGCCTCGGACACGAGGCCCGATCCGCCGCCGAAGTTGCCGCTGCTGCCGGCGTTGTTGGCCATTCCATTGTTGGCCATTCCGCCATTGGCATTCGGATCATAGCTCGCGAAAGTGTCGCCGAATCCGCTCGCCTGCAGCTGCGCCGCGCTGCGTTCGAAGCGCGAGCTGCGGGCATGGTGGCGATAGTGACGGGTGTGATGATGTCTGGCGTGATGCACGTAACCGTGCCGCTCTGCGCTATGACGATGATGCGGCCGCGCCGAGGCCGGAGATACGAACACGGCGACCGCCGCGAAGAAGATCGCCATCGCGATAAGACAACGCGACAGGCGAGACGCAAACAACTCCAACATTCTTCATCCTTCGTTGACACCCCCACTTTCCCCAATCGGCCCGTGTGGTGGCCGACGTCCGTCAGGGCGTTAAGCCGTCCCATGTGGCGAGAAAAAGACGCCACGCGTCTGCGAATGGCTGCGATGATTTTGCGCCGGTGCTGGTTTGATGCTGCCGCATTGCGGACAACAGCGTTAACTGCAATCCTCGAAATGCGGCTTGAAGAGAGGGAAACAGTTAATGCCCCACGCCACGACCAGGGACGACGTCCGCATCTATTTCGAGGAGGCGGGCCAGGGATCGCCGATCATTTTTCTGCACGAGTTCGCGGCCGACCACACCAATTGGGAGCCGCAGATGCGCTACTTCTCGCGCGGCCACCGCTGCATCACTTATTCTGCGCGCGGCTACACGCCGTCGGACGTGCCCGACGGCGAGGTCTACACCTACACGCATTTCTACACCGATGCGCTCGCGGTGCTCGATCATCTCGGCATCGAACGGGCGCATCTGGTGGGACTGTCGATGGGCGCATACTCATCGCTTCAGATCGGGCTCAACGCGCCGCAGCGCGCGCTGTCGATGACGCTTGCCGGCGTCGGCTCGGGCTCTGAGCTCGATAATCTCGATGCCTGGCGCCAGCAGTGCCGCGCCAATGCCGAGCAGTTCGATACGCTGGGCTCCGCCGAAGTCGCCAAGGTCACACGCGAGGCGCCGAGCCGGATTCCCTTCCTGGTGAAGGACCCGCGCGGCCACGCCGATTTCTACGCTGCGCTGGCGCGCCACGACGCCAAGGGATCGGCGCGCACGATGCGCGGCTTCCAGGGCGGGCGTCCTTCGATCTACACGATGACGGATGCGATCAAAGGCGTTGCGACGCCGGCCCTGATCATCTGCGGTGACGAGGACGATCCGTGCGTCGGGCCGAGCCTGTTCCTGAAGAAGCATCTTCCGGCGGCCGGGCTCGCGATGTTTCCGAAGTCGGGCCACGTGCTCAACCTCGAAGAGCCCGCGCTGTTCAACGCGAGCGTCGAGCGGTTCGTGACGCTGGTGGAAGCAGGACGGTGGCCGGTGCGCGATCCGCGGTCGCTGGCGGCGCATTAGGCACCGGCGCAGCCTAGTACTCCGTCATTGCGAGCGCAGCGAAGCAATCCAGAGTCTCCGCAGAGATAGCCTGGATTGCTTCGTCGCAAGAGCTCCTCGCAATGACGGCTAGCTACTTCCCCCCGCCCCGGCTCAGCAGAAACACGCCCTGCTCGCCGAACATGTTCCAGACCCACCAGGGCAGATTGAGCGGCACCGGGCGGCCGTAGAGGTCGAGCGCCACCGCCCGCTCCATCTTGACGTTGATCTCGTCGCAAAGCTCGACGAAATCCTTGATGGTGCAGAAATGGATGTTGGCGGTGTCGTACCAGGTCGCCGGCAGATTCTCCGTGCGCGGCATGTGGCCGCCGATCAGGAGCTGGAGCCGCATCTTCCAGAAGCCGAAATTCGGGAACGACACGATGGCGCGGCGGCCGATGCGCAGGAGGTTCTCCAGCACCACACGCGGCTGCCGGGTCGCCTGCAGCGTCTGCGACAAGATCACATAGTCGAACGCATCGTCGGGATAATTGACGAGGTCGGTGTCGGCATCGCCCTGCACCACGGCGAGCCCCTTGGCGACGCAGCGGTTGACGCCCTCGCGCGACAGCTCGATGCCGCGGCCGTCGATGCCACGCATCTCCAGCAGCTGGAGCAGATCGCCCTCGCCGCAGCCGACATCGAGCACTTTCGAGCCCGGCTTGACCATGTCGGCCACCAGACGATGATCAGCGCGATAATCGCCGGACTGCCTGGTCGCAACGCCGCCGAGCGGCAACACTTCCTGCACGGACATCTTAGCTATCCTTCAGTCCGCGGGCCTTGCCAGCCGATTGCAGGAAGGCGCGGGAGATATCGAAGAACTCGGGCACGTCGAGCAGGAAGGCGTCGTGGCCGCGATCGGTCTCGATCTCGGCGAACGACACCCGCGCGCTCGACGCGTTCAGGGCATGCACCAGCGCGCGGGATTCCGAGGTCGGAAACAGCCAGTCGCTGGTGAAGGAGACCACGCAGAGGCGCGTCTTGATGCCGGCGAACGCCTTGGCGAGCACGCCGCCATGGTCGGCAGCGATGTCGAAATAGTCCATCGCGCGCGTCAGATAGAGATAGGAGTTGGCATCGAAACGCTCGACGAAGGAGGAGCCCTGGTAGCGCAGATAGGACTCGACCTGGAAATCGGCATCGAAGGAGAAGGTCGGCAGCTCGCGATCCTGCATGCGGCGCCCGAACTTGCGGTGCAGCGCGGCGTCGGAGAGATAGGTGATGTGCGCCGCCATGCGCGCCACCGCGAGGCCGCGATGCGGATGGATGCCGCGGTCGGCATAGCCGCCATTGTGCCAGTCGGGATCGGCCATCACGGCCTGGCGGCCGAGCTCGTGGAAGGCGATGTTCTGCGCCGAATGCCGCGTGGAGCAGGCAATCGCCAGCGCGGAGTAGACGCGGGCAGGGTAGGCCGCGGTCCATTGCAGCACCTGCATGCCGCCCATCGAGCCGCCGACGACGGCAAACAGCGTATCGATGCCAAGCCGGTCGATCAGCATCGCCTGCGCGCGTACCATGTCGGGAATGGTGATGACGGGGAAGTCCAGACCCCACACCTTGCCCGTGGCGGGATTGATCGAGGCCGGCCCGGTCGAACCCATGCAGCCGCCGATCACGTTGGAGCAGATGATGAAGTAGTGCTTGGGATCGATGGGTCGGCCGGGTCCGACCAGTGTCTCCCACCAGCCGGGTTTGCCGGTGACGGGATGGACGTTGGCGACATGCTGGTCACCGGTCAGCGCATGGCAGATCAGAATGGCATTGGAGCGGTCGGCGTTCAGCTCGCCATAGGTCTGATAGGCGATCTGGAACGGCGAGAGATCGACGCCGCAATCGAGCCGCAACGGCTGATCGGCGCCGAAATGCATCACCTCCGAGCTCGGATGATCCACTTCATGCGACCGATCATCGGTGCTGATCGCGGGACTCGGAATCGATTTGACGCTGCCCATCGGACCATCGACCTCATGTGCGATCGGACTTCAGACCGCAGTGACATCAGGCCATGAAAAACCCGGCCTGAACGATAGGTTCGGCCGGGATCGGAAGCGTCCCCGGCCTGTTTAGCGAGTTTTTTAACGTGGCTGCAAGCCGGCCGGCTCAAATGACCACGGAACAGGCAAAATTTACTGGCTCAGGCGGTTTTCGTCAAGTCGCGGCCGGGATCAACCGGATTTGCCTCCAGCCTGCGGGCCGAAAGGGCCTAATTTCCTTTGCATTTCTCTTTGCTTTCGCCGCGCTGACTGCCTAATCAGGACATCGACCGCAGCGGTGACGGCATCGGCCGATCCGCATTGGAATGCCTTCCAACAGCACCCGTCAGATATGTCCCAACGTCCGCCCGCGCCACCATCGCTTCAGGAATTGCGCAAGGAGATCGATGCGATCGATGAGGGCATGCATCGCCTCCTGATGCAGCGCGGCGACATCATCGACCGCCTGATCCAGGTGAAGCAGACCCAGGAGGTCGGCTCGGCGTTCCGCCCCGCGCGCGAGGCCTCGATGATGCGCGAGATCGTGCAGCGCCATCGCGGCATCCTGCCGCTCGACACGGTCGAAAGCATCTGGCGCGTCATCATCTCGACCTTCACCTATGTCCAGGCGCCGTTCTCGGTGCATGCCGACATCTCGGTGAGCGAGCCGGCAATGCGCGATTCCGCGCGTTTTCATTTCGGCTTCACGGTGCCTTACGTCGCGCATTTCAGCGCGCAGGCCGCGGTCGAGGCCGTGGCAAAGTCCAAGGGCGATCTGGCGCTGGTCTCGGCGACCTCGAGCCGCACGCCGTGGTGGCTGGAGTTGGAAACGGACGGCGCGCCGAAAATCATCGCGCGGATGCCTTTCGTCGAGCGCGCCGACCATCCGGCCGCGCTGCCGGTGTTCGCGATCTCGCGCGTCGCCGACAGCGCCCTGGTGACCGAGGTCGAGACCTTCAGCGTGCGCGTGTCGGGCTGGAACGCCGAGGTCGCGCGCGCGCTGTCGCCGCTTGCCGAGATCGTGGCCGTGCCCGATACCGCGTTCGACGGCGCGGCCCTCCTGGTCTCGGTCACCAGCGCGACCAGCATCGACAAAATCAGGGCTGCCCTGATCGAGGCGGGGGCCTCGGTCCGCTCTGTGGCCCTCGTCGGCAGCCACGCAACGCGCTATACGGTGCCCCCGAGCGGGCCGAAATCGTAAGTCGCGAGCAGCCCAGCCTATCCGGAGTTGAAGATGTCCCGCCCCGTGCCGAACCCCGGCATTCTCGATATTGCGCCCTACACGCCCGGCAAGAGCCCGGTCGCCGAGCCGGGCCGCAAGGTGTTCAAGCTCTCGGCCAACGAGACGCCGTTCGGGCCCTCGCCGAAGGCGATCGAGGCGTTCAAGCGCGTCGCCGATCACCTGGAGGACTATCCTGAAGGTACCTCGCGGGTGCTGCGCGAGGCGATCGGCCGCTCCTTCGGGCTCGATCCCAACCGCATCATCTGCGGCGCAGGCTCCGACGAGATCCTCAATCTGCTCGCCCACACCTATCTCGGCCAGGGGGACGAAGCGATCTCCACCACCCACGGCTTCCTGGTCTACCCGATCGCGACCATGGCGGTGGGTGCCAAGAATGTTATCGCGCAGGAGAAAAACCTCACCTGCGACGTCGATGCCATCCTCAAGGCGGTGACGCCGAAGACCAAGCTGGTCTGGCTCGCCAATCCCAACAATCCGACCGGGACCTATGTCCCGTTCGACGAGGTCAAGCGGCTGCGCGCCGGCCTGCCGTCGCATGTGCTGCTGGTGCTGGACGCCGCCTATTGCGACTATGTCTCGCGCAACGACTACGAAATGGGGATCGAGCTCGTCGCCACCACCGAGAATACCGTGGTGACGCACACCTTCTCCAAGATCCACGGGCTTGCCGCACTGCGCATCGGCTGGATGTTCGGGCCCGAGCACATCATCGACGCGGTCAACCGCATCCGCGGGCCCTTCAACGTATCGACGCCGGCGATGTACGCCGCGGTTGCCGCGATCGAGGACACCGCGCACCAGGCGATGTCGAAGCAGTTCACCGAAACCTGGCGCAACTGGCTGACCGAGGAGATCGGCAAGCTCGGGCTGAAGGTGACGCCGAGCGTCGCCAATTTCGTGCTGATCCATTTCCCGACGGAAGGCAAGACGTCGGATGCGGCCGACGCGTACCTGACCAAGCGGGGCCTCGTGCTGCGCGCGCTGAAGAATTACGGCCTGCCGCATGCGCTGCGCATGACCATCGGCACCGAGGAGGCGAACCGCCTCGTGGTCGAGGGCTTGCGCGACTTCATGGCCGGCAAATGAGCGCGCAGGCGCATTTCCAGCGCGTCGCGCTGATCGGCTTCGGCCTGATCGGCGGTTCGATCGCGCGCGCCGCGAAGCTCCAGGGGCTGGCCGGCACGATCGTCACCACCGCGCGTTCGGAGAAGACCCGCGCCCGTGTCGCCGAGCTCGGTATCGTCGACGAAGTCGTGGCGACCAACGCGGAGGCCGTGAAGGACGCCGATCTCGTCATCCTCTGCATTCCCGTCGGTGCCTGCGGGCCCGTGGCGCAGGAGATCGCTGCCCATCTCAAGCCGGGGGCGATCGTCTCCGACGTCGGTTCGGTCAAGGGCGCGGTGGTCAGGGACATGGCCCCGCACCTGCCGAAGTCGGTTCATTTCGTGCCGGCGCATCCAGTCGCGGGCACCGAGCATTCGGGGCCGGACTCAGGCTTCGCCGAGCTCTTCATCAACCGTTGGTGCATCCTCACCCCGCCCGATGGCACCGACGCAGCGCCCACGGAGCATTTGCGCGCCTTCTGGGCGGCGATGGGCGCCAAGGTCGAGGTGATGACGCCGGATCATCATGATCTCGTGCTCGCCATCACCAGTCACCTGCCGCATCTGATCGCCTATACCATCGTCGGCACCGCCGACGAGCTGGCCCAGGTGACGGAATCCGAGGTGATCAAATTCTCCGCCGGCGGCTTTCGCGACTTCACCCGCATCGCGGCCTCCGATCCGACCATGTGGCGCGACGTCTTCCTCGCCAACAAGGAAGCGGTGCTGGAGATGCTCGGGACCTTCACCGAGGATCTCGCCAAGCTCACGCGTGCGATCCGCCGCGGCGACGGCGAGGCGCTGTTCGACCACTTCACCCGCACCCGCGCCATCCGCCGCGGCATCGTCGAGATTGGCCAGGATTCGGCCGCGCCCGATTTCGGCCGCCCGCATGCGGCGCTGAAGAAGCCTTAGACCACCCGTCTGTCCTCCGTCATTGCGAGGAGCGAAGCGACGAAGCAATCCAGACCGTCTCCTCGGAGAAAGTCTGGATTGCTTCGCTTCGCTCGCAATGACGGCGGATCAATACAGCGGCGGAATCTGCCCGACCTTGACCGGGCCGAGCAGCACGGCGCCGTCGACGAATTTCAGCGGGAAGCTCCGCGCTTTCTTGCCTTCCAGCGTACTCTCGGTGCCGATCGAATTGATGCCGGCGGCAACGCCCGCATTCGCGTTCTGCTTGATGACCTTGCCGAGGCCGGGAACGGCGCGATCGAGTGCGCCGAATAGATTGTTGAGGTCCTGCGACTTCACGCCGGGCGCGAGGCGATCGAGGGTGGCCTGCGGCACGCCCTCCTCCAGCATCTTCTCGATGCCGAGCGCCGGGATCACCCGCTCGAGACCGGTCACCGTCATCTGCAATTCGCCGTCGAGCCGCCCATTGGCGGAGAGGCCAAGCGTGCCGGCCGCAACCGCGATCATCTCGCCCTGCTGAATCCGTGACTGCACGATCTCGATATTCCCGCCGGCGGCCTGGATCTCGCGGAAGCGTTGCGGCCAGGGCTTTGGCGTGAGGTCGGTGAGGCCCGAGATCTTCGCGCGCGTGTCCGCCTCGAACGGCTCGGCGAGCAGCGGATGCACACCCTGGATGCTGCCCTGCGCGACATGAAGCACGGTCTCGATCACCGGATGATCGGACTTCGATCCGTCCGCCAGACGGCCGTGCAGCTCGACCTGCTTGGCGCGCGCGAGCGGCACCTGCACGCTGCCGTCGAGACGGTTGAGGCTGGGATCGTCGAACACGAGGGAGGCACGGTCCGGCACCGCCGGCAGGCCGACCACGCTGCTGCGGCCCTTGCTCCAATTCACCACGAAAGTGTTTTGCGTGACGCCGTCAATCAGCGTCGCCGGCGCGGAGAACTCGGCGATGACGAGCTTGGGGTCATAGACCTGGGCGACGACCAGAATGTTGTCGAGCTTCGCCGTGAACGGCGTCTTGCTCGCGTTTTGCGAGACCAGGGCGACGCTGGCGCCCGAGCACTGCACCTCGAAGCGGAACGGGAAGCCGGCGATCGAGCGCTTGGCGCAGTCATAGATGCGGCCGGCCTTGGCCTCCTGCGCCCGCCAGGCGTCGGCGGCGATTTCGGCCTGCGAGGCAGCATAGAACCAGAAGCAGGTCCAGGCCACGGCGAGGACCAGGACGAAAATGGGGGCGATGAATAGGCCCCAACGGGAGCGGCGACGGCCTGTGGCAACGGTCATATTGGACATGCGGCGACCCTTTGACCCCAGATTCAGGCAAATGTAAGCGAGGCCGGCCTGCGACGAAAGGCGCAGAAAGCACTTCGCTTGGGGGCCTCATTCTGGTAGCCGTGCCCGAAATGTCGGAAATCACCCTCCCCTCCGTCACCACAGCCAAGGGCGACCTCTGGGTGTTCGGCTACGGCTCGCTGATGTGGCGGCCGGGTTTCGAATTCGAAGAGCGCGTTCCGGCGCGGCTGGTCGGCGAACACCGCGCGCTCTGCGTCTATTCCTTCGTGCACCGCGGCACGCCGGAGAAGCCCGGTCTGGTGCTCGGGCTCGACCGCGGCGGCGCCTGCCGCGGCATCGCCTTTCGCGTCGCTGAAAAGAACCGCGCCGATGTCGTCGCTTATCTGCGGGCGCGCGAGCAGGTCACTTCGGTCTATCGCGAGGTGATGCGTTCGGTGTGGCTCGAGGACGATGCGCGGCAGCGCGTCTCCGCACTCGCCTATGTCGTCGACCGCGGCCATGTGCAGTATGCCGGCCGGCTGTCGCTCACCGAGCAGCACCGCCATGTCCTCCAGGGCCACGGCCAGTCCGGCGCCAATCGCGATTACGTGACCGCGACGGTGAAGGCGATCGAGGCCGAAGGTTTTCGCGACACGCAGCTGCACCAGCTCGCAGCGATGCTGCATGGCGATGCGCATGTGCTGCACACACCGGCCCCGACCGACGATCGCGAAAGCCGCTAGCCGCCCTTCGGCGCATAGCTCGGCGCCGATCCGATCAACTGCTCCTGCTCTTTCCGCCCCGCTTCCACGAGACGACCGGTTGCATCCTCGATGGCCGTCTGCACGCGCGAGAGAAATTCATCCTTCGGCAGACCGGCTGGAAGCGGATCGAGGAATTCCACCACCAGGGTGCCGGGATAGCGCATGAAGGTGCGGCGCGGCCAGAACAGGCCGGAATTGAGCGCGACCGGAAGGCATTGCACGCCGCAGGACGAATAGATCTGGGCAAAGCCGGTCTTGTAATCGGGCGGCGCGCCCGGCGCGCGGCGCGTGCCTTCCGGAAAGATCACGAGCTGCTTCCCGCTGCGCACCGCCTCGCGCGCCCGCCGCGTCATGTCGAGCAGCGCCTTCACGCCGGCATTGCGGTCGATCGCGATCATCCCGGTCTTGACCAGGAATTGACCGAACACCGGAATCTGCATCAGCTGACGCTTGAGGATGAAGATCGGACGATCAAAGAAGCCCGGCAGCACGAACGTCTCCCAGAACGACTGGTGCTTGGCCACGATCAACAATGGTCCTTGCGGGATCTTCTCGACACCGCGAAACTCCACCTTGATGTCGCAGACGAGGCGCATCAGGACCAGCGTCGCCTTCGCCCACCATTGCGCGACCGTCAGCATGGCGCGCGGCGGCAATGCGAAGGTCGGCAGCGCCACGATCGCGAGGCACACCAGCACGGCGTAGAACAGCACGTTGAACATGAGCGAGCGCAGGAAAATCAGGAACATCGACGATCCGATTGATTTGCCGATTAATTTGCCGACCAGGTTGCCGATTAATTGGCCTGTGCAGTGTTGGGCCGCTTCGGCTGCACGCCTGCAGGCTGCTCCAATATCTCGGGCGAAAGGTCAATCCCGAAATTCTCCAGCCGGACCCTGAGCTCAGCCGCGACGTACTTGACATATTCCGACAACAGCAGCCGCAACGTCGACGGCGAAGTCCACCACGGCTCCTCACGCCACTTCTCGCCGACCACCGCGAACGGGATCAGCGTCGCCTGCGGCATCGCATGGGAGAATTCCACCAGCGCGCGCGGCATGTGATAGTTCGATGTGACCACGATGAGGGATTTGAACCGCCGCCCCTCGGCCCAGCGCCGCGCCTCCGCGGCATTGCCGCGGGTCGAGAGCGCGGTGCGGTCGAGGTCGACGCAACAAGTCATGAAGGACTGGTTCTCCGGCAGGGTCCGGGAGATGTCGCTCGCGGTCGAGGTCGGATGCACACCCGAGATCAGGAGCCTGCGGCCGTAACCGGCAGCGAGCAGCTCCATCGCGTCAGAAACCCGCGAGGAACCGCCGGTGAGCACCACGATGCCGTCCGCCTTACGGTCCGGCACCAACTCCGCGCCACGCAATTGCGACAGGAACGCGATGAAGCCCGCCGCCGCGCCGACGAAGGCAAGCGCGATCGTCGACACGATTGTCGCACGCAGCCAGCCGCGCGGCAGTTTCGGTGATCGATCGTCGGTCGGCGAGGTCATGCGATGTCGGTGATCCCTTCCCTTGCGGTGATTTTAAGAGGTTTTGAGGCGAAGTGGAGTCTGGTTTAACGGAGTTAATCGACGTCATTCAACGTCGCGAACAGCGTCTGGCGGGAGGCCACCGCGGTGATGGCGCCGATCAGCACCGCCTGCGCGGCGAGCACGATGTAGCCGGATGGCCGGAGCGAGAAGGTGCCGAGCAGCGCTGCGAACTGGTCGCCCACGGGGGTGCCGGAAAACCAGCCTGCAATCGACTCCGAGAAGCCGAACAGCAGCATGGCCGCGCCGCCGCCGATCACACCGCCCTCGAGGCCCAGGCGAAGGAAGTGGCGCAGGAAATGATTGGCGATGTAACGGTCCCCGGCGCCGACGAAATGCAGGACCTCGACGATCGGGCGGTTCGCCGCCATGGCGCCACGGGTCGCAAACGACACCGAGATGATGGTGGCGATGATGACCAGCGCGAGAATGCCGAGCCCGGCGAGGACGGTGGCGTTGGTCATCGAGCGCATGCGCTCGATCCAGGCGCGATGATCATCGACGCTCGCGCTCGGGGCAACCTGGGTGACGCGCGCGCGCAGGACGCCGAGATCGAGCAGCGTGCCCGGCTGCACGCGGGCGATGATCATGCGCGGCACCGGCAGATCGTCCATCGACAGGCCGGTGCCGAGCCAGGGCTCGAGCAGCTTGCCGCTCTCGTCCTTGGTGAACGGCTTGACCTCGACAATGCCGGCTTGCGTGCGCATGGCTTCCGTCACCGCTGCGGTGTCGCGCTCGAGATCGCGCCCCGCCTGCGGACGGATCTGGATGGTGATCTCGCTCGCGACGTCCGACTGCCATTCCGCGGCGGAGGCGCTGACCAGCAGCACCGTGCCCGTGGTCATCGACGCCAGGAACGTCATGATGGCGACGACGGCGACCAGCGCGCGGCCGTGAATCGAGGCGCGCGGCACGATCGGCGACATGTTGCGGGCCTTGGCCGGAAGCTGCGGGCGCTCCTGCCCGAGATCGACCAGCACGCCGCGCTCGTCGGTCCTATTCATAGACGTGCAGCCGTCCCTGATGCAGCACGAGGCGCCGCGCCTCGTACTGGTCCATCAGCCCGATGTCGTGGGTGGCAATGATGACGGCCGTGCCTGATTTGTTGAGCTCGATGAAGAGCCGCAGCAGGCGGCGGCCGAGCGTCGGATCGACGCTGCCGGTCGGCTCGTCCGCGAGCAGCAGCTGCGGGCGCGAGATCACGGCGCGCGCGATCGCCGCGCGCTGCTTCTCGCCGCCGGACAGGATCGGCGGCAACGCATCCATGCGGTCGCCGAGGCCGACCCAGCGCAAGAGATCGATGACCTCCTTGCGATAGCTCGACTCGCTGCGGCCCATGACGCGGAATGGCAGCGCGACGTTCTCGTAGGTCGTCATGTGGTCGAGCAGGCGGAAGTCCTGGAGCACGATACCGATACGCTTGCGCAGATCGGCGATCTCGTCCTTGCCGAGCCGCGAGATGTCGTGGCCGAACAGATTGACCAGGCCCCGCGTCGGCCGATGCGACAGGAACAACAGGCGCAGCAGCGAGGTCTTGCCGGCGCCGGAGGGGCCGGTGAGAAACTGAAAGGAGTGCGCCGGAATCTGGAAGCTGAGGTCGCGCAGGATCTCCGGCCCCAGACCGTATCGCAATCCGACATTTTCGAACCGAACCAAGCTCAGCTCCGTTCGAGAGGGGGCGCGGGCTGCACGGCTGCACCCCGCCATAGACGATTAACGGTTTTTGCGACCGTTATGGTTTCCGGTTCGTTAACGCTCGCCCGGTAGCATAAGGGCCGCCCCGGTTCTCCGCGACCGCGGCATCGTCAAGTCCGGTCCAGGTCCCGGTCCAGGTCCAAGTTCTCGTTCATGCATCAAGGCTCGTCCATGCATATCGTCTGCCCCCATTGTACGACATCCTACGCCATCAAGCTTGCGAGCCTGGGGGCGAACGGCCGGACGGTACGCTGCTCCCGCTGCAAGGAGACCTGGGTCGCCCATGCCGAGGACGCGATCGAGGAGGCCTCGATCCCGGCCATGGCCGCAGCCAGCCAGGCCGAGGACCAGTCCGACCTCGCCGAGCAGTGGAACTCCTACGCCAAGGATGACAGCACCGCCGACACCCCGGTCGTCGAAAGCCCCTCGATCGCCAGCGACTGGCCCGCCGAGGAGACCAAGCAGATCGAGGACGAGTGGTCGGCGGCGGCCCGGGCCGCCGAGGAGGAGGTCGCCGGCGCGCAGCACCAGTCCTGGTTCAGCGGCCTGTTCCGCCGCCGCGGCGCGCGGGTCAGCCGTCCAGTCGCCGCCGCTCCGCGGCGAAAATCCTATTTCGGCCTCCCGACGGCCTGCGCTGCCATGGGCGCGCTGGTGCTGGCGCTGGTGATCTGGCGCGGCGACATGGTGCGGTTGTTGCCGCAGACGGCGGCGTTCTACAAGATGGTCGGGCTCGAGGTGAATCTGAGAGGGCTGGCCTTCAAGGACGTCAAGCTGTCCAGCGAGACCGTAGACGGTAAGCAGGTGCTGGTGATCGAGGGCGTGATCGTCGGCGAGGGCAAGAAGGCACTCGACATCCCCCGCCTGCGCTTCGCCGTGCGCGACGCGCAAGGCGCCGAGATCTACGCCTGGAACACGGTGCTGGAGCAGACCGTGCTGCGGCCCGGCGAGCGCGCCTTCTTCCGCTCGCGCCTGGCCTCGCCGCCCCCGGAGGGCCGCAACATCGACATTCGCTTCTTCAACCGGCGCGACATTGCCGGCGGCAGCGTATAATCGGCCCCGCCGAGGTCCGCGCGGGAGTTGGTCGCAAGGTTCGTCCCATGCCGAAGATCCTGATTGCCGATGACGAGGATTCGATGCGCACGCTGGTGGCGCGCGCGATCGCCATGGACGGCCACGAGACCGTCACCGCGCAGGACGGCGCCGAGGCGCTGGAGATCCTGACCCGCGAGGCCGGCGCATTCGATCTGTTGCTCACCGACATCCAGATGCCCGTGATGGACGGCATAGCGCTGGCCCTCTCGGCTGCGCGCGATTTTCCCGATCTGACCATCCTGCTGATGACCGGCTTTGCCGATCAGCGCGAGCGCGCCTCGAACCTCAACGCGCTGGTGCATGACGTCGTGACCAAGCCGTTCTCGGTGGCCGACATCCGCACCGCCGTGGCGGATGCGCTGGCAGCGAAGAAGGGGTAGCGAGCGGCCGGTGGCGCCACGTCGTCATTGCGAGCGTAGCGAAGCAATCCAGAGTCCCTCCGCGGAAAGATTCTGGATTGCTTCGCTACGCTCGCAATGACGGGCGGTATGGCGCGGTTTGTAGCCCGCATGAGCGCAGCCACATGCGGGACGGGCGGCCCCGGATGTCGCTTCGCTCATCCGGGCTACGAGAGCTGAGACGACGTTCTAAAAATCCTTCAGCAGGCGCTCGATGTAGTCGAGCTCGATCTGCGGACGCGAGGAATCGCCGAGGCGGCGGCGGAGCTCTTCGAGGATGCGGCGGACGCGCTGGGCGTCGATCTCGCCGGGGATCTTGACGGTGTAGTCGTCG
The DNA here is from genome assembly GCF_021044685.1 of Bradyrhizobium daqingense. Lineage (NCBI taxonomy): Bacteria > Pseudomonadati > Pseudomonadota > Alphaproteobacteria > Hyphomicrobiales > Nitrobacteraceae > Bradyrhizobium > Bradyrhizobium daqingense. The sequence goes on along the minus strand of NZ_CP088014.1, from coordinate 1,937,750 downwards.
CTGAGATCGCGGCCGTGAAGCGGGCGGCCGAGCGGATCGGTCTGATTGCCGCCGCTCTGCTGCCGGCCGGCGCGATTGCCGGGACCGTCGCCCTGCCCCTCGCCATCGCCCTGCTGCATCGCCTCGGCCATCTTCTGCGCGCCCTTGCGCAAGGCATCGAGCGCCTTGCCTTGCGCATCCGTCGCGCCGTCGGCATTGCCCTCGCCGAGCTTCGAGCCGGCATCGCCCATGGCCCCGTCGGCGTCATCGAGACTGCCGTCGTCGTCGCCCTGGTCGCCGTCCTGATCGCCGGACTGACCCTGGTCGCCCTGCTGGCCCTTCTGCCCTTGCTGCTTCTGCCCCTTTTGTCCCTTCTGCGTGAGGCCGCGCTTGGCGAGCTGGTCCTGCAGCTTCTTCAGGCGGTCGCGCAACGCCTCCTGATCCTGCTGCAGGTCCGACATCGACTGGTCGCCCTGCTGCTTGCCGCGCGAACGGTCGCGCCGGGAGTCCTGGCCCTGCTTGAACGTCTTGTCGCGCAATTGCTGCTGCTTGCGGATCATGTCGCTCAGCTCGTTGAGCGCCTGCTCCATCTCGCTTTCGCCGGATTGCCCGCGCTGCGCCATCTGGAGGTTTTCCATGATCTGCGCCAGCTGCTCGAGCATGCGCTGGGCGGCCTCGCGATTGCCTTCGCGCGCCGCCTTCTCGATCTGCCGGAGCAGATCGTCCAAATCCCGTTGCGTGATGACGGAGCGATCGCGATTGGACGATTGGCTTCGCTCGGTCGCGCGCTTGTATTCTTCGAGCTTCTGGATGGCGTCGGATTGGTTGTTCAGGCTCTTGCCGGACTCCTTCTGCCGGAGGCTGTCGCCGGAGTCCTGCATCGCCTTTTCCGCGCTGTCGAGCAGCGCGTCGGGATCCTGGTCCTGCTGGGCAACCGCAGGCGACAAGCCTCCGAGCAGAAAGGCGAGACAGGCGATCGAGATCGCCCTCAAGACTGGCAGGCGCGCTAGTTTCCGCATTTCCGGTCCCGCGTAAACTGATTGGCCCCCTCATTGCCCGCCTTGGCGCGGCTGTTCGCCGACTGCCGATAGGCTTGAAGCTGCTGACGCAAGGCATCTTGCTGCTGCGCCAGCTCGGCGAGCTGCTCGGGCGTCGCATGCTGGGTCTTCTGTCGCAGCTCGACGGCCTTGTCGAGGATGAGCTGGACCTCCGCGGGAAACGGTTGCCGGGGGCCGAGCGGATTTTGCTCGGCGCGCCGGGCGAGGTCGCGCACCTTGCCGGCCATGGCCTCACGGAGCTTCTGCGTCAGCACCCTGATCTCGTCCTCGCCGGCGCCGCGGTCCAGCGCCGCCTTGAGCGCGTCCTGCGCCGCGCGCAGCGCCGCGTTGACGCTGCCGGCGACGCCGTCGTCCTCGACAGTGACTGCGAATGCCCACATGCTCGCCACCACCTCGCGCAGCGCGTCATCGGTACGGGCCGCCTCGAGCTGGGATGCGAGGCTGCGGAGGCCGAGATAGCAGCCCGCATCCGGCGTGAACAATTCGGGCGCGATCATCAGCGCGTCGAGCGCGGTGTAGACCTCGGAATTCCTGTTGGCATCGAGCGCAAGGATGCGGCGCTGCTCGATCAGCGCCCGCGCGAGCGAGTTGGTGAAGAGGCGCTCGGGCAGCCGCATGCTGAAGGGCTCGCTTTTCGCCTCGTTGCCGGCCTCGTCCTTGGCGGTCAGCGTCAGCGTGACGTCGGCGCCGGCATAGGGATCCTCGCTGAGGTCCTTCACCGTCTGGCCGACACCGTTACGGGTGCGCGCGTTCGGCAGCACGAGCGGGAATTTCGGCGGCTGGAACAGCGGCCGCGCCGGGCTCTTGCCCTCGTTGCTGTTGCCCTTCGCGTTATCCTTGGCATTGTCCTTGGCGTCGGCGGGACGCAGCGCAATCTGCGCCTCGGCGCCGGTGACGCCGTAATCGTCCTCGATCTTGTAGGAGAGCTGGAGCGCACCGCGCGCCTGGCGCTCGGGATCCTTGGCGAGCGCGATCGTCGGCGCACGGTCCGGCGTTGCCGCGAACGCCCATTGCGGCTGGCCGGAGGGCGCTCGGACATGCGCCATGCCGTCGGCTGCGATGGCAAAATGCTTCTCGTTGGTGCCCTTGGGCGCGGCTTCCGTGGGCGCGACCTCCTTGAGGCCGCCGGAGACGGCGACGTCGAGGTTGCCGCCGGAGGAGCGCACGATCAGGGTCGAGCCGGCGGGAACGGCGAGCGGGCCGCTGGCGGGCAGCGCCGCCGCCTCCTTGTTGGCGGCCGACAGGATGATCGGCGGCTTGCCGGTGTAGAGCGGCGGCGTAACCCAGGCATCGACGCGAATATTGGCCGGGGCCAGCACGCCGTTCCAATTGAAGGCGGCCCCCAGCCGCAGCGCGCGTTCGTCGCCGGCGGCGAAGAAGGTCGCAACCAGCATCACCATGACGAGGGCGCGCAGCGCCCAGGGATCATGCAGCGCGAGCCGCGGATGCGGCAGGCCGGCGCGGATGCGCTTGAGCGAGGTCAGCGTGCGCTCGCGCTGGGCCTGCCACAGCGCCCGGGCAACCGGGTCCTGCGAGGTCAGCGTGTCCGTAAGCGTGGTCGCCGGACGGTGACGGATGCCGGAGCCGCGATCGAGCCGGCTCAGGGCCTCCTCGCGGCTCGGCCAGCGAAAGCGAATCAAGGGGAACAGGGCGGCAAGCGCGATGCCGGCGAAAATGGCGAGACCGATGGCGCGAGCAATGAACGGCAAAGCCAGCCATAGACCAGCCCAGGACACCACCAGGAACAGGCCGACGACGGTCAGAAGCCGCGCCAGATTCGGCCAGGCACGCTCCCACGCGATGGCATAAAGGGCCCGGTCGAGGGCCTGCGCCAGCTTCAGCCGCGACAGAGCGTCGCCATCGCGGTTCGGATCTGACGGGTCGGGGGTGACGCCGTTCAATCAGCTCTCCAGGTTGCCCGGTAGAGTGAAGCCTACCACAACGGCAGGACTGAGGCATCCGTTCCTGCACGGGACAGGGCCCTTTTCCCGCATAACACGAGGACGTGACTGGCCCGGCACGACCCCGTAATTTCCGCGACGCCATCCCGACGACAACGAAGGAAACGTCATGGACAAGAAGATGCACGACAAGGGCCTGGAAGTCCGCAAAGCGGTGCTGGGCGAGGCCTATGTCAACAACGCCCTGAAGAACGTCGACGATTTCAACCGCCCGTTCCAGGAGATGCTCAACGAATATTGCTGGGGCACGGTCTGGGGCCGTGAGGAGCTGCCGCGCAAGACCCGCAGCATGCTCAACATCGCGATGATCGCAATCCTCAACCGCCAGCACGAGTTTCGCGCGCATCTCAAGGGCGCACTGACCAATGGCGTGACCCGCGAGGAGATCCGCGAGATTCTGATGCAGGTCGCGATCTACGGCGGCATGCCCGCCGCCGTCGACAGCTTCCGCATCGCGCGCGAGGTTTTCGCGGAGATCGATGGGAAGGCGTGAGGAGCGCCAGCCTCGCCGTCGTCCCGGGGCGCGCAAAGCGCGAGCCCGGGGACCCATAACCACAGGAAAACGTGGTTATGGAGACTCGGAGTGACCGCTTTCGCGCGACGACTCCTCCCTGGGGTTATGAATCCCGGGCTCATCGCTTCGCGATGCCCCGGGACGACGGGCGGAGAGTAATCGCCGCTTCTCGTCAACCAACAACGAATAGCAAGCAAAAAGGAAACACCATGGACATCGGATTCATCGGGCTCGGAAACATGGGCTTCCCGATGGCGCGGCGGCTGATCGAGGCGGGGCACAAGCTCGTCGTGTTCGACACGCGCAAGGACGTGGTCGAGAAGCTGGTGGCGCGCGGCGCCCGGGCGGCGACATCGCCGAAGGATGTCGCAGATCAGGTCGAGACGGTGATGGCGAGCCTGCCTTCGCTGCAGGCCTCGCTCGAGGTTGCCGCGGGCGCCAATGGCGTGGTCGAGGGCAAGCGCGCGAAACGCTTCGTCGATCTATCGACGGTCGGCTCGGCGATGGCCGCTAGGATTCACGGCCTGCTCGCCGAACGCAACATCGTGCAGATCGACTGCCCCGTCTCTGGCGGGGTCGGCGGCGCCGAGAAGGGCACGCTGGCCGTGATGGTGTCGGGGCCGAAGGCGGAGTTCGAGCTGCTCAAGCCCGCGCTCGACGTGATCGGAAAGGTGTTCTTCATCGGCGAGAAGCCGGGCGCAGCGCAGACCATGAAGCTCGCCAACAATTTTCTGTCGGCGACCGCGATCGTGGCGACGTCGGAAGCGGTGGTGATGGGCGTCAAGGCCGGGCTCGATCCCGCCGTGATGATCGATGTCATCAATGCCGGCTCCGGCATGAACACCGCGAGCCGCGACAAGTTTCCGCGCTCGGTGCTGCCGCGCACCTTCGACTTCGGCTTCGCCACCGGATTGATGGTGAAGGACGTGCGGCTGGCGCTGGAGGAGATGAAGCAGCTCGGCCTGTCGATGGAGGTTGCCGATGCCGTGGGACGCTTGTGGGAGACGGTGATCAGCGCGGAGGGCGCCGAATCCGATTTCACCGCGGCGATCAAGCCGATCGAGAAGAAGGCGGGGGTGGTGGTTGGCGGCAAGGGCGGATTGGCGGGGAAGTAGTTGTCCCGATCTCTGCTGTCGTCCCGGGGCGCGCGAAGCGCGAGCCCGGGACCCATAACCACAGGAAGAAGTTTTACGAAGGCTCGAGTTACAGCTTAGCCAAAAACCACTTCCTGTGGTTATGGATCCCCGCCTTCGCGGGGATGACACCGCGGCTGTTGAGCCGGCGTCGCCAGCTCACAACCACGGCGCCGGCGTGTCCATCGCGATCAGCTGCTCGACCTCGACGCGCGGGCGCACGACGGCGTATTGGTCGTCCTTCACCAGCACCTCGGGCACCAGCGGCCGCGTATTGTAGGTGCCGGCCTGCACCGCGCCATAGGCGCCTGCGGTCATGATGGCGAGCAGATCGCCCGGCTTCGGCGTCGGCAGCGTGCGGTCGAGCGCGAGGTAGTCGCCGGTCTCGCAGACCGGGCCGACGACGTCGGCGATGATGGTGGCCGCACCCTTCGCCGCTTGCGTCACCGGCAGGATGTCGTGATGCGCCTCGTAGAGCGTCGGGCGGATCAGATCGTTCATGGCGGCGTCGATGATGACGAAATTCTTGCCGTCGCCGTGCTTCACGTAGATGACCTTCGCGACCAGGATGCCGGCATTGCCGACGATCATGCGGCCGGGCTCGAACATCAGCGTGCAGCCGAGATTGTGGCTGACGCGCTTGACCATGGCGGCATAGGCGTTGGGCGCCGGCGGTGCCTCGCGGTCCATGTAATAGGGAATGCCGAGACCGCCGCCGAAATCGACGTGACTGATGTTGTGACCGTCGGCGCGCAGCGTCTGCACGAATTCTGAGAGGATGCGGAACGCGGTCTCCATCTTGGAGAGGTCGGTGATCTGGCTGCCGATATGCAGGTCGGTGCCTGTCACCTCGATGCCCGGGAGCTTCGCCGCGCGGGCGTAGATCTCGCGGGCATGGGCGATCGGGATGCCGAACTTGTTCTCGGACTTGCCGGTGGAGATTTTTGCATGCGTGCCGGCATCGACGTCCGGATTGACGCGCACGGAGATGCGCGCGGTCTTGCCCATCTCGGTCGCAAGCCGCGACAACAGCTCGAGCTCGGGCTCGGATTCGACGTTGAGACAGAGGATGTCGGCGGCGAGCGCGGCGCGCAGCTCGGCCTCGGTCTTGCCCACGCCGGAGAACAGGATCTTGCTGGCGGGAATGCCGGCGGCCAGCGCCCGCTTCAGCTCACCGCCCGAGACGACGTCGGCGCCGGCGCCGAGCTTGGCCAGCGTGCGCAGCACCGACTGGTTGGAGTTCGCCTTCATGGCGTAGCAGACCAGCACCTTCTCGCCGGCGAAGGCATCCGCGAAGACGCGATAATGCCGCTCCAATGTCGCCGTCGAATAGCAATAGAACGGCGTGCCGACGGTCGCGGCCAGCTCGGACAGATTCACCGCCTCGGCGTGCAGCACGCCGTTGCGATAGTCGAAATGGTTCATGGCGCAGGCTCGGTTGTCCCGGCTTATTTCCGGGCGGGAGGTTCGTCCAGGAGCGGATCGAGAATAAACGGCTTCTTGCGGCCCTTCGCCGCCGCAGGCGCAGGATCCGCACTATAGGTGGGGCTGAGCGTGCCCGGCGCCCTCGGGGCTTCGGTCTCGGCATCGACCGGCGCGGCGCCGGTGGTCGCGGACGCGGTCGGCGGCAGATCCAGCGGGCCTTTGCGGCCGCAGCCGGCGAGCGCCAGCGCCGTCAGGCTAAGGACAATGATGGCCCACCCCGAGCCGGCCGGGCGAAACTTTGACGTCACGACGAAATCCCCACTACGCGGCGCGCACCATACAGAGATTGGCGCGCTCTGGCGAGAGCCGGATGGCCATGAAAGATAAGCGAAATTTTGCCCTCAGCCCGATTTTCGCTCTTTTTCCAGCCGCTTCGCCCAGCTCTTCGCCTGCGCCGCCACGTTCTTCGGCGCGGTACCGCCGAAGCTGGTCCGGCTCTTCACCGACGATTCGACCGAGAGCACGCCGAGCACCTCCTTGGTGATCCTGGGCTCGATCGCCTGCATCTCCGTCAGCGGCAGCTCGTGCAGCGCCACGCCGCCCTCGGCCGCCTTGGCAACGATGCGGCCGGTGACGTGGTGGGCCTCGCGGAACGGCATCTTCAGCGTCCGCACCAGCCAGTCAGCAAGATCAGTCGCGGTGGCATAGCCCTCGCCGGCCGCCGCCTTCATCCTGGCTTCATCGGGCATGAGGTCGCGGACCATGCCGGTCATGGCGCGGATCGCTAGCGACAGCGCTGCAAAGCCCTCCATGGCACCCTGCTTGTCCTCCTGCATGTCCTTTTGATAGGCGAGCGGCAGGCCCTTCATGACGATCAGAAGCCCGTTGAGCGAGCCGATGACGCGGCCGGTTTTGGCACGCACCAGCTCGGCGGCATCCGGATTGCGCTTCTGCGGCATGATCGAGGATCCCGTGGTGAACTTGTCGCTGAGCCTGACAAGGCCGACCAGCGGCGAGGTCCAGATCACGATCTCCTCGGCAAAGCGCGACATGTGCACCGCGCAGATCGCGGCGGCCGACAGCGTCTCCAGCACGAAGTCGCGGTCGGACACCGCATCGAGCGAGTTCGCCATCGGGCGGTCGAACAGCAGCGCCTTCGCCGTGGCATGGCGGTCGATCGGGAACGAGGTGCCGGCGAGCGCGGCCGCGCCCAGCGGGGATTCGTTCAGCCGCTTGCGTGCGTCCTGGAACCGGCCGCGGTCGCGCGCGGCCATCTCGACATAAGCCAGCAAATGATGGCCAAAGGTGACGGGCTGCGCGGTCTGCAGATGCGTGAAACCGGGCATGACGGTGCCCGCGTGCTCCAGCGCGCGCTCCACCAGCGCCTGCTGGAACGCAGCGAGCGCCGCATCGGTCTCGTCGATGACGTCGCGCACGAACAGGCGGAAATCGGTCGCGACCTGGTCATTGCGCGAACGCGCGGTGTGCAGGCGGCCGGCGGCCGGGCCGATCAGCTCGGACAGGCGGCTCTCGACGTTCATATGGATGTCTTCGAGCGCGCGCTTGAAAGTGAAACCGCCCTTGCCGATCTCTGACAAGATCGTGTCTAGACCCTTGCCGATATTTTTCGCATCAGAGGCCGTGATGATGCCCTGGCTGGCCAGCATCGCGGCGTGGGCCTTGGACGCGGCAATGTCCTGGGCGAAGAGGTGACGATCGACGTCGATGGAGACGTTGATCTCTTCCATGATCTCATCGGGACGTTCCGAGAACCGGCCGCCCCACATCTTGTTGCTCATGATCCCCTGCTCACGCCCTGACTTGCCGCGTTTGCTGACTGCTGCCAGCCGTATTAAGAGGCCCCTGATAGCCATATCTGCGACCGGATGACAAACGATATGCTCGACAAGACGCCCTCGGCAAAGCGCCGGATCCCTCTCGTCATCGCCGCCGTGGCGGTCGTGGGCCTGGCCGGCTTTGCCGCGCTGTATGGGCTGGGCCTGAGCCGCGCGCCTTCAGGCGATCCGACCTGCAAGCCGGCAGTCGCGACGGCGCAAAAGATCGCCCCGCTTGCCCATGGCGAGGTGGCGGCGCTGACCATGGCGAGCGCCCCGCTCAAGCTGCCCGACCTCACCTTCGAGGATGCCGAGGGCAAGCCGAAGAAGCTGTCCGATTTCCGCGGCAAGACGCTGCTGGTGAACCTCTGGGCCACCTGGTGCGTGCCCTGCCGCAAGGAGATGCCCGCGCTGGACGAGCTCCAGGGCAAGCTGTCGGGCCCGAATTTCGAGGTTGTGGCGATCAATATCGACACCCGCGATCCCGAGAAGCCCAAGACCTTCCTGAAAGAGGCCAATCTGGTCAGGCTCAGCTATTTTAGCGATCAGAAAGCCAAGGTTTTCCAGGATCTTAAGGCGATAGGCCGGGCGCTGGGGATGCCGACTTCGGTGCTGGTCGACCCGCAAGGCTGCGAGATCGCGACGATTGCAGGGCCGGCGGAATGGGCGAGCGAGGACGCGCTCAAGCTGATCCGGGCCGCGACCGGCAAGGCCGCCGCGTCGCTCTAGGAATGTTCAGGCGGTGAGGTTGAGATTGCCGCCGACGCCAGGGCCGACATTGGCAAGCGAGGGATGGCCGGCGCCGAGCAGCGTCAGGACGGTGGATTTCTCCATATCCGCGTTCTGCTTGGTCAGCGTCGCCGCAATATTCGACTGCAGCGCGCCTTGCTGAGCGGCCAGCATGGTGCTGACCATCGCCATCATGTCCATTACGCGAACCCTCTTACCGGCCGTAACCTAGGCGTGAGAGGTTAACGCGACATGAATTGTCACAGGTGCCGTAGGGTGGGGTTGCCCGTGTCCCGGACGCGGCGCGGCATGCAATGACGCGACGCAGAGGCGGGACCCATGCTTCAGCGTGCACGCGGCCTCTGGGCCCCGGCTCTGCAGCGCATCGCTGACGCGCTGCGCAGCGTCCGGGGCACGAGAGAGTATCACCGCGTCGGAACCGGCTTGGCGCCGCGGTAGTCGTAGAAGCCGCGCTGCGTCTTGCGGCCGAGCCAGCCGGCCTCGACGTATTTCACCAGCAGCGGGCACGGGCGGTACTTGGAGTCGGCGAGGCCCTCGTGCAGCACCTGCATGATGGAGAGACAGGTGTCGAGGCCAATGAAATCGGCGAGCTCCAGCGGTCCCATCGGATGGTGCGCGCCGAGCTTCATCGCGGCGTCGATCGCCTCGACATTGCCGACGCCTTCGTACAGCGTGTAGATCGCCTCGTTGATCATCGGCAGCAGGATGCGGTTGACGATGAAGGCCGGGAAATCCTCGGAGACCGCGACCTGCTTGCCGAGCTTGCCGACGAATTCCTTGGCGGTCTCGAAGGTGGAATCGTCGGTGGCGATGCCGCGGATCAGCTCCACCAGTTCCATCAGCGGCACCGGATTCATGAAGTGAATGCCGATGAAGCGCTCCGGCCTGTCGGTGGCGGCGGCGAGCCGCGTGATCGAGATCGACGACGTATCGGAGGCGACGATCGCCTCCGGCTTCAGCACGGCGCAGAGCTCGTGGAAGATCTTGCGCTTGACCTCCTCCTTCTCGACCGCGGTCTCAATCACGAGATCGCAATCGGCGAGGTCGTCCAGCTTCTCGGCCAGCGAGATACGCGCCATGGCCTTGGCCTTGTCGTCCTCGGAGACGGCCTTCTTGGAGACCTGCCGCGCCAGATTGCCGTTGATGGTGGCCATGCCCGACTTGAGGCGGTCGGCCGAGACGTCGTTGAGCACCACGTCGAAGCCAGCCAGCGCCGCAACATGCGCGATGCCATTGCCCATCTGACCCGCGCCGATCACGCCGACCTTCTTGATCACTGCCGCCATCTTGTCATCCACCGGAACGGCGCGCATGTCGCGCCTGCCTATCCCCCGAGCCGGGAGGTCCGATTTAATCAGAACCTTGGCTCGAAACCTAGATTGGATCGCTTCGAAGGCGTGCCCCACGCCAAAGAAAACGCCTCAGAAAAGCAACACCGGCCGGAGTTTATAGCTCCGGCCGGTGTTTTTGGCTCATTTTACTTGCCGAGTTTGCCGAGTTCGGCCGTCAGCTCTGGAACCGCCTGGTAGAGGTCGGCGACCAGGCCGTAATCGGCGACCTGGAAGATCGGCGCGTCCTCGTCCTTGTTGATCGCGACGATCACCTTGGAGTCCTTCATGCCGGCCAGATGCTGAATCGCGCCGGAAATGCCGACGGCGACGTAAAGCTCGGGGGCCACGACCTTGCCGGTCTGGCCGACCTGCCAGTCGTTCGGCGCATAGCCGGCGTCCACCGCGGCGCGCGAGGCACCGACACCGGCGCCGAGCTTGTCGGCGAGCGGCTCGATGTACTTGGCGAAGTTTTCCCGGCTCTGCATGGCGCGGCCACCAGAGACGATGATCTTGGCCGAGGTCAGTTCGGGACGGTCGCTCTTGGCGACTTCCTCACCGACGAAGGTCGACAGGCCCGGGTCGGCCGCCGCCGCGACGTTCTCGACTGCGGCGCTGCCGCCTTCGCCTGCTGCGGCGAAGGTCGAGGTCCGCACCGTGATGACCTTCTTGGCGTCCTTGGACTTCACCGTCTGGATGGCGTTGCCGGCATAGATCGGACGCTCGAAGGTATCGGGGGCGACCACCTTGATGATCTCCGAGACCTGCATGACGTCGAGCAGGGCGGCGATGCGCGGCATCACATTTTTGAAGCGCGAGGTCGCGGGCGCGACGATCGCGTCATAGCCGGTGGCCAGCGACACCACCAGCGCGGCCAGCGGCTCGGCGAGATCGTGGGCGTAGAGGTCGCCGTCGGCGAGCAGCACCTTCTTCACGCCGGCAAGCTTGGCGGCGGCATCCGCCGCGGCCTTGGCGTTCTGGCCGGCCACCAGCACCTCGACATCCGCGCCGAGTGCGGCAGCCGCGGTCAGAGCCTTGTTGGTCGCATCCTTGAGCGACGCATTGTCGTGTTCGGCAATCAGCAGCGTCGTCATCAGAGCACCCCGGCTTCGTTCTTGAGTTTGGACACCAGCTCGGCGACATCCTTGACCTTGACGCCCGCCTTGCGGCCTGCCGGCTCCGTCGTCTTGAGAACCTCGAGGCGCGCAGTGACGTCGACGCCGTAATCGGCGACGGCCTTCTCCGCGATCGGCTTCTTCTTGGCCTTCATGATGTTGGGCAGCGAAGCGTAGCGCGGCTCGTTGAGACGCAGGTCGGTGGTGACGATCGCCGGTCCCTTCAGCTTCACGGTCTGCAGACCGCCGTCGACTTCGCGGGTGACCTTGAAGTCGGATCCTTCGACCTCGAGCTTGGAGGCGAAGGTCGCTTGCGACCAGCCGAGCAGCGCGGCCAGCATCTGGCCGGTCTGGTTGCTGTCGTCGTCGATCGCCTGCTTGCCGAGGATGATCAGGCCCGGCTGCTCTTCTTCAGCGACCTTCTTCAGGATCTTGGCGACCGCGAGCGGCTCGACATTGCCCTCGGCCTTCACCAGGATGCCGCGGTCGGCGCCCATCGCGAGGCCAGTGCGGATCGTCTCGGACGCCTGCGCGGGTCCAATCGAGACCACCACGACCTCGGTCGCCTTGCCGCCTTCCTTCAAGCGCAGCGCTTCCTCGACCGCGATTTCGTCGAACGGATTCATGGACATTTTGACGTTGGCGAGTTCAACGCCCGATCCATCGCCCTTGACGCGGACCTTGACGTTGTAATCGACCACCCGCTTTACCGGCACCAAGACCTTCATCGATCCTCTTTCACAATTTGGGAGGGGGGTATCAACTGGCGCGGAACCTAAAGGCCTGATCAGGCCCGGTCAACGCGCGAAGGGCCAAATTTTAGACCTTAGAAATGCAGCACCTAAATGGGTCAGCGGTTCTGGCCGGGAACCCAAAGCACGTCGCCGGCGCCATTGCCGTTGGCGGCGCGACTCGCCACGAACAGGAAGTCCGAGAGGCGGTTCATATAGTGGATCCCAGCTGTACCCACCTGCTCGTCGGGCCGGGCCGCCAGTTCCACGATCACGCGTTCCGCCCGGCGGCATATTGTGCGCGCGACGTGGAGATGAGCCGCAGCCGGCGTGCCCCCCGGCAGCACGAAAGAGGTCAGCGGCGCGAGCTTGTCGTTGAGCGCGTCGATGTCGCGCTCGAGCCGTTCGACCTGGCTCGCCACCACCCGCAGCCGCTCCGCTTTGCCTTCACGCTCGGGCACCGCGAGGTCGGCACCGAGATCGAACAGATCGTTCTGGATGCGGCCGAGCATCGCGTCGAGTTCGGGCGTGTCGCCGGTATGGAGCCTGACGACGCCGATGGCGGCGTTGGTCTCGTCGACGGTGCCGTAGGCTTCGATGCGCAGATCGTATTTCGAACGCCGCTCGCCGGTTCCGAGCGCCGTCGTACCGTCGTCACCGGTCTTCGTATAGATGCGGTTCAACGTGACCATGTTAGCGTCCCATCGCCCAGACTGCAGCCATGGCGATGACGATCGCCACGAACTGAAGCAGCACGCGCCAGCGCATCAGCTTCTGCGAGGTGTTGGGCGAGCCCCCGCGCATCATGTTGATGAGACCGAGCAGCAGCACCAACGCCACGGCGCCGACCGCAATCGGCAGGATGAAAGTACTCAGGATAGATGCCATTGGTGGGTGATAACACCGTGCGCGCCGGTCCGCCATGGTGCTGCGACAGCCTCCGGCGTCATCCCGGGGCGATGCGCGGCGCGCATCCCGGAATGACGGCGCGGCGCCTCGCGAACTGGCTTTTGGGACAGGAATATCAGATGGTAGCGCGATGATTTTCGGTTTGCGCCCATTGCTTGTGCTCCTGACCTCTCCCTACGTGCAGGGGGAGAGAGCAGCGGTGTAGGTGCCACGTGAAAGCCATCCGCTACATTTACTGCGTCCTGGAGGATGCCTTCTACACATTCCTGGCCGATGACGGCTGGGCGATCGCCAGCCACATCGCGCTGTCGACGCTGATGGCGCTGTTCCCGTTCCTGATTGTGCTGACCTCGCTCGCCGGGTTCTTCGGCTCCAAGGAACTCGCCGACCAGGCCGCCAGCCTGATGCTGCAGGTCTGGCCCAAGCAGGTCGCCGACTCCATCTCGGGCGAGGTTCACGACGTGCTGACCACGACCCGCACTGGCCTGCTGACCATCGGCGCGGCGCTGTCGGTCTATTTCGCCTCCAACGGCGTCGAGGCGCTCCGCGTCGCGCTCAACCGCGCCTATGCGGTGGTGGAGATGCGGCGCTGGTACTGGCTGCGGCTGGAATCGATCCTTTACACGCTGATTGCTGCTTTCACCGCGCTCGCCATGGCGTTCCTGATCGTGCTCGGCCCGCTCCTGATCGAAGCGGCGCGACGCCATATCCCGCTGTTCGTCGAGTCGAACGAAAGCATCCTCACCTGGCTGCGCTACGGCATCACCATCAGCGCGCTGGTGGTGGCGCTGATCATCCTGCACGTCTGGCTGCCGGCGGGACGGCGCGGCTTCCTCCAGATCCTGCCCGGCATCGTCTTCACCATCGTGGCGTCGCTGATCTCGGGCGTCGTGTTCGGCCAGTATCTGGCACGCTTCGCCAACAATTACGTCACGATGTATGCGGGGCTCGCCTCGGTGATCATCGCACTGGTGTTCCTGTATTTCATCGCCGCGATCTTCGTTTACGGCGGTGAGCTCAACGCCGCGATCATCAAGTCACGGCTTCCTCGCGGCGTGTCGCTTCAAGCAGCGCAGTCGCTAGCGCCCGCGGAGACACAGGCTTGACCAGGAAGGCGTCGGCGCCGGCCTCGCGCGCGGCCGCCTCGTCTTCGCCGCGGCCCGAGACGCCGATGATGGGGATCCGGGCCAGCGGCGTCGGTATCGTACGTATCCGCCTGATGGCTTCGACCCCGTCGATGCCCGGCAGCACCATGTCCATCAGCACTGCGTCGAACGCGCCCAGGGCGAGACGGTCAACGGCATCCTCGCCGCGCCCGATGAACTCGGCATGATGGCCGAGTTCGGTCAGAATGGTGTTGAGCACCACGCGGCCGAACGGATTGTCCTCGACGCTGAGCACGCGGAGGGCAGCCGCCGTCTCAGGCTCGCTCCCCTCCTTCGTCTTGCCCGACTGGCCCGATCCCGACGCATCCAGCGACACCGTCAGCGTGAACGTCGCGCCGCCGCCGCGGCGCGGCGCAACGGTGATGTCACCGCCCATGGCGCGCGCCAACTGCTTCACCGAGGATAGCCCGAGACCGGCGCCGCCGAAGCGAGACGCAATGGTGACATTGGCCTGGGTGAAGGGGCGGAACAGCCGCTTGATCTCGGCCATGGTGAGACCGATGCCGCTGTCGGACACCGCGAAGGCGATGCCGACCCTGCCTTTGCCCCTTGCCTTGGCTTTGCGCTCGCCCTTGGCGGCACGCCAGGGCACGACCGCAAGCGCCACGCCGCCCTGATCGGTGAATTTCACGGCGTTGTCGATCAGGTTCTCGAGCGCAGCGCGCAGACGGACGGGATCGCCGACCACCAATCCCGGCAGCTTCTCTGAGATGTCCACCTCGGCCTGGAGACCCTTGGCCGCCGCACGGCCGGCCAGCGAATCGCCGGCGCTGCGGGCGAGCGCCCGCAGGTCGAACAGATCCTGCCGGAGCGCGCTTCCCCCTTTCCCCGCCCCCTTCCCCGTCCTGGCAGCGTCCACGAACAGCGTGGCAAGGCTCGCCAGATGTTCGGCACCAGCCTTGATGGTATCGGCCCAGCGGCGCTCCCGCTCGCCGAGATCGGAGGTCGCGAGCAGGTCGCTGATCGCCAGAATCCCGGTCAGGGGGGTGCGGACCTCGTGGGCAAAGGCGGCGAGCGCGGCCTGGACCACGTCCGGCGTGGGCGCCTTCGTGCTGCGCTTGCGCAACCGGCCGGCCGCCCCCGAACGCTTCCGAGGCGGTCGCCTGGACGTCCGCGTGGTTTTCGCCGCCATAGATCCCCTTCGAACCCGGACTGTCGGCCAAGCATGGCACGACGGAACACCCGGAGTCACGGCGACGTTGGGCTAACCCCCAGAGAAACTTAACCTAATCCCACCAGCTGGCGGATCCCGGCCGGCGTGACACCGGCCGCGCGCAATTCGCGCAGTCCGGTCGACCAGCTCGATTTCGACAGCTTCCGCCCGTCCCCGTCGCGCATCAGGCGGTGGTGGTGGTAGGCGGGTTCCGGCAGGCCGAGTAAGGTCTGGAGCAGGCGGTGGACCGCGGTGGCGTGAAACAGATCCTGTCCCCGCACGATCTCGCCGACGCCCTGGAGCGCGTCGTCGACCACCACGGACAGATGGTAGCTGGTCGGCGTTTCCTTGCGGGCCAGGATGACGTCGCCCCAAGCCTCCGGGAGCGCCGGGACGATGCCGTGCTCGCCATCGGGCCCCTCGCCCAGTTCGTTCCAGGTCAGGCCGGCAGCGCGGCGGCAGGCGGCGGCGATGTCGAGCCGCAGCGCGTAAGGCGCGCCGGATGCGATCAACCGCGACCGCTCATCGGCCGACAGTGACCTGGCGTCGCCGGGATAGAGCGGCGCACCGTCGGGATCGCGCGGCCACGGTCCATCGGCTTCACGCGCGGCCACCAGCTTGGCGATCTCGGCGCGGCTTTCGAAGGCGGGATAGACGAGACCGAGCGCAGAGAGTTTTTCCAGCGCGGCGCGATAGTCGGCCAGATGCTCCGACTGCTGCCGCACCGGCGTCTCCCAGGCGATCCCGAGCCAGGCGAGATCCTCGTAGATCGCCACCTCGTATTCCGGCCGGCAGCGCGTCGCGTCGATGTCCTCTATCCGCAGCAGCAGCCGCCCGCCGCTCTCTCGCGCACGCTCGAAGTTGAGCAGCGCGGAATAGGCGTGGCCGAGATGCAGGAAGCCGTTCGGGCTCGGGGCAAATCGGAAAACGGGTGGCATCATGCGTCATATCTCGTCATGGCCGGGCTTGTCCCGGCCATCCACGTTCTTCGGTATCACAGACCGATCGTGTCAAAGTCACGAACAAACACGACGACCACGGCTCATGCTAAACAGTGCATCGCGGTGAGAAAGACGTGGATGGCCGGGACAAGCCCGGCCCTGACGCCGGAGAGAGCCCGCCAAACACCATGACCATCCACCTCGAAACCCAGTCCGATCTCGAAGAAGCCGTCCACGCGCTGATCAAGCGCGATCCACGCTTGAAACCGGTGTTCGAGATCGCCGGCATGCCCGCCTTGCGGCGGCGCGAGCCGGGCTTTGCCGGGCTGGCGCACATCGTCTGCGGGCAGCAGCTCTCGACGGCAAGCGCGGCGGCCATTTGGGGACGGCTGTCGGCTGCGTTCGATCCGTTCGACCATGACGCCGTGCGCCGCGCGCGCACCGAACGGCTGGGGCGGCTCGGCCTGTCCGCCGCCAAGATCAAGACGCTGAAACATCTGGCGCGCGAGATCACCGCGCAACGGCTGAACCTCGAAGTGCTCGCGGAGGAGGATGCCGACGCGGCGCATCACACCTTGATCTCGCTGCCCGGCATCGGCCCCTGGACCGCCGACGTCTATCTGCTGTTCTGCCTCGGCCATGGCGATGCATGGCCGGCCGGAGATCTCGCCGTGCAGGAAGGCATCCGCATCGGGCTCGGCCTGAAGGCGCGGCCGACGGAGAAGCAGATGGCGCCGCTCGCCGAACCCTGGCGTCCATTGCGCGGCGCGGCAGCACATCTGTGGTGGAGCTATTATCGCGCGGTGAAGAAACGCGAGGGCGTGCTCGCGGCATCGAGCTAACCCCGCAGCCGCTCGCGATCGGCGCGCGCGCATTGCGCCACGAAGTCGATCACGGCCCGCACCGCGGGCAGCTCGACCAGATCAGGATGGGCGAGCAGCCAGAGATCGGCAATGCTGACGAGCTTCTGCGGCGCGACGCGCACGAGATCCGGATAGCTCTCCGCGACGAAGCAGGACAGCGCGGAGATTCCGATCCCGGCGCGCACCGCCGCCAGCATGTCGCCCTGCGAGGAGCAGCGCATCACGACAGTGCCCTGGCGCGTGATCGTATCGCTCCAGCGCGCCAGCTGCGCATTGGAATCCTGATCGGCAAAGCCGATCACGCCGTGCCCCTTCCACTCGCCGCTGCGCTCCGGCAACGACCTGCCCGCGGCATAGTCGCGCGACGCATAGAAACCGGTGCCGAGACGGCCGATCTTGCGGCCTACCAGGTTTTCCTCGCCACTGTCGACCGGGCGCAGCACCACGTCGGCCTCCCGGCGCCGCACGCTGGCCGGAAACGGATGAGTGATGATCTCGAGCCGGATGTGATCATGCGCGCCGAGGAAGGAGCCCAGCCGCGGCATCAGCCAGTGCGACGCCAGCGTCGCTCCGATCGACAGCTTGACCGTGCCGCGCGCCTTGCGCCCGCCGGCGCCGACCGCTGCTTCGGCCCGGAGCGCAGCGGCGGCCATGGCCTCCGCGTGCTCGCGCAGGGCGCGCCCATCGGCCGTGAGCACGAAACCATCGGCCGCGCGCGCCAGCAGCTTGGTGCCGAGTTGCGCCTCCAGCGCCGCGATCTTGCGGCTGACCGTCGGATGACTGGCATGCAGCCGGCGCGCCGCGGCGGTGAAGCTGCCGGTGTCGGCGACCGCGACGAAGGTCCTGCAGAGATCCCAATCCATCGCCGCTCCCGTTCAAATCCGCATATGCATATGTTCAATATTGAACGATCCTGCGCCCGCGGTCCAACCCTATAGTGGGATCAAACCGCCAGGCGCCGCGCGCCGGCGCGACAATCGATATGGAAGCGCTCATCCATCGGCCGAAGAGACCGGCCATGCGCGCTCGGGAGGATCCGATGGCACTGCCTGCTCTGCTCAAGAACAATCTGGAACTGCCCGTCGTTGGCTCGCCGCTGTTCATCGTCTCCGGACCGGAGCTGGTGATCGCCCAGTGCAAGGCGGGCGTCGTCGGCTCGTTTCCTGCACTCAACGCCCGTCCGGTCGAAAAGCTCGACGAATGGCTGAGCCGGATCGAGGACGAGCTCGGCGAGTACAAATCACGCAATCCCGGCAAGAAGATCGCGCCCTACGCGGTCAACCAGATCTGCCATGCCTCCAACGACCGGCTGATGAAGGACATGGAGACCTGCGTGAAACACAAGGCCCCCATCATCATCACCTCGCTGCGGCCGCCGGCCGAGATCGTCGAGGCCGCGCATTCCTATGGCGGGCTGGTGTTCCACGACGTCATCAACGTCAAGCATGCCCGCAAGGCCGCCGAGCAGGGCGTCGATGGCCTCATCCTGGTCTGCGCCGGCGCAGGCGGGCATGCCGGCACGCTGTCGCCCTTCGCGCTGGTGCGCGAGGTCAAGCAATGGTTCGGCGGTGCGATCCTGCTGTCGGGTGCGATCAGCGACGGCTTCGGCATCGCCTCGGCGCTGACGCTCGGCGCCGACCTCGCCTATATGGGCACGCGCTTCATCGCGACGCAGGAAGCCAACGCCGACCAAGCCTACAAGTCCGCGCTGACGCAGCACGCTGCGCACGACATCGTCTACACCAACCTGTTCACCGGCGTGCACGGCAATTATCTCGGCCCCTCCATCGCCGCCGCCGGGCTGGACCCGGACAATCTTCCAATCGCCGACAAATCGAAAATGAACTTCGGCTCCGGCGGCAACATGAAATCGAAAGCGTGGCGCGACATCTGGGGTTCAGGCCAGGGCATCGGCCAGATCGTGGATGCGCCGCCGGTCGCCGAGCTCGTGGACCGGATGAAGGGCGAATTCGACCAGGCCCGGGAGGATTTCCTGATGCGCGCCAGCGCCTGATCTGAACCAAAGAAAATATCAAGGGAGGACATCATGAAGCTCGCAGCCGCACTGATCGGCATGTCCCTGCTGGCGCTCGCCGCCGGCAACGCCTGCGCCGAGGGCAATGGCGATATCCGCATCGGCCAGACTCTGCCCTATAGCGGCCCGGCCTCCGGCTTCGGCGCGATCGGGCGGACGCAGGAAGCCTTCTTCGAGAAGATCAATGCCGAAGGCGGCATCAATGGTCGCAAGGTCAGGTTCATCACGCTGGACGATGCCTATTCGCCGCCGAAGACGGTGGAGCAGACCCGCAAGCTGGTGGAGCAGGACGAGGTGCTGATGATGTTCGGCTCGCTCGGCACCGCCACCAACAGCGCGGTGCAGCGCTATCTCAACGGCAAGAAGGTGCCGCAGCTGTTCGTGCTCTCGGGCGCGACGAAATGGGCCGATCCGCAGAAATATCCGTGGACCATGCCCGGCATGGCTGCCTACGAGTCCGAGGGCGTGGTCTATGCCAAGCACGTGCTGCGCACCAAGCCCGGCGCCAGGATCGCCATCCTGTCGCAGAACGACGATTTCGGCCGGGACTATGTCGCCGGCTTCAAGCGCGCGCTCGGCGACAAGGCCGCCAGCATGATCATCGCGGAGCAGACCTACGAGACCAGCGCACCGACCATCAGTTCGCAGCTCTCGACGCTGAAGGCATCGGGCGCCGACGTGCTGTTCGGCGTCGTGCTCGGCAAATTCACCTCGCAGATGATCAAGGGCGTGGCCGAGATCGGCTGGAAGCCCGAGCTGTTCTTCGTGCCGACCTCGGCCTCCTCCATCTCGTTCCTGGAGCCGGCGGGGCTCGACAACGCGGTCGGCCTGATCTCGTCGAGCAATCAGAAGGACACGATGGACCCGCAATGGGCGGACGATCCCGGCGTGAAGGAGTATTTCGCCTTCATGAAGCAGTACATGCCGAATGCGGACCTCTCCAATTCCAACTACGCGGCCGGCTACCACTATGCGACGCTGCTGATGACGGTGCTGAAGGCGTGCAAGGATGACGTCAGCCGCGACAACATCATGCGTCAGGCCGCTTCGCTGAAAGAGGTGAAGCTGCCGCTCCTGCTGCCGGGCATAAGTGTGAGCACCGGCCCCGACGACTATCTGCCGTTCCAGCAGCTTCAGCTCCGCCGCTTCAACGGCAAGAGTTGGGTCGGCTTCGGCGACGTGCTGGACGACCGCTAAGCTCGCACAGGTTAGGAGCACGCCATGATCATCAGCGGCGAACGCCGGATCGGCTATGACGAGATCCA
This sequence comes from Bradyrhizobium daqingense, assembly GCF_021044685.1. Lineage (NCBI taxonomy): Bacteria > Pseudomonadati > Pseudomonadota > Alphaproteobacteria > Hyphomicrobiales > Nitrobacteraceae > Bradyrhizobium > Bradyrhizobium daqingense. The sequence goes on along the minus strand of NZ_CP088014.1, from coordinate 1,917,589 downwards.
GGCCCGCATCAGACGGGCGGCGAGCGGGCTGCGCGCCCTGGGGCTGGGAGAGGGCGCTCCGGTCGCCATGATGCTGCGCAACGACTTTGCGCTGTTCGAGGTGGTTGCGGCCTCCGCTGCACTCGGCAGCCCGGTGGTGCCGATCAACTGGCATCTCAAGGCGGAAGAGGTCCGCTACATCCTGATCGACAGCGGCGCGAAGATCCTGGTCTGCCACGCCGACCTGCTGCCGCAGATTCAGGACGGCGTGCCTGAGGATGTCCGTCTCCTCGTCGTCGCGACGCCGCCCGAGCTCGCGGCGACATTCGCCATTCCCCAGGAGCTGACGGCGATACCGGCCGGACATGCCGATTGGGACCGCTGGCGCGACGAGCATCCCGAAACCCAGGAGCCGCCGCGCCGTGCCGCAGCGATGATCTACACGTCGGGGACCACGGGCATGCCGAAGGGCGTGCGGCGCATGCCGATGCAGCCCGAACAGGCCGCGGCTTCCGAACGCGTCGGGGGGATCGCCTATGGCATCAAGCCGGGCGACAACCAGGTCGTGCTGATCAACGGACCGATGTATCACTCGGCTCCGCATTCCTACGGCATGATGGCGTTCCGCCACGGCTGCACCATCGTCCTCCAGGCGCGGTTCGACGCCGAGGAGCTGCTGGCGCTGATCGAGCGCCATCGCGTCACGCACATCCACATGGTGCCGACCATGTTCGTCCGGCTGCTGCGCCTGCCCGAGGCTGCGCGACAGCGTTACGACCTCTCGTCGCTGCGTTTCGTCGTGCACGGGGCCGCGCCCTGCCCGCCCGAGGTCAAGCGGGCGATGATCGATTGGTGGGGACCGGTCATCAATGAATATTTCGGCTCGACCGAGACCGGCATCCCGGTCTGGCATTCGGCCGAGGAGGCGCTGAGGAAGCCGGGCACGGTCGGCCGCGCCATCGAAGGCGGCATCGTCAAGATCTTCCGCGACGATGGCAGCCTCTGCGGCACGAACGAGGTCGGCGAAATCTACATGCGTCAGACGGCGGTGCCCGATTTCGACTATCACGGCAAGGCCCAGGCGCGGGCCGAGGCGGGACGCGACGGCCTCGTCAGCGTCGGCGACGTCGGCTATCTCGACGAGGACGGCTATCTCTTCCTCTGCGACCGCAAGCGCGACATGGTGATCTCGGGCGGCGTCAACATCTATCCGGCCGAGATCGAGAGCGTGCTGATCGGAATGCCCGGCGTGCGCGATTGCGCCGTGTTCGGCATTCCCGACGCGGAATATGGCGAACGGCTGTGCGCCTGCATCGAGCCGGAAAGGGACGCGCAGCTCTCCGCCGCCGCGGTGCAGGCTTTTCTGCGCGAGCGACTGGCCAATTTCAAGGTGCCGAAGGAGGTTCAATTCCTCGACGCGCTGCCCCGCGAGGCGACCGGAAAAATCTTCAAGCGCAAGCTGCGCGACCCCTATTGGGCAGACCGGAGGCCGGGCGGGCCTTAGTCGCCGCCGCCCAGCCTGGGCTGAAGCGTCGCCGGCATATTCCGTCCGAGCAGGGCCATATGCCGGTATTGCTCGGGTCATTGGCTTTTGGCCGCACGCGAAACTGTGTAGCTTCGACCAGAGGAAACGCCGCGAAGACGGCCACGAGGTCGCATGCTGGACAGGACGAAGGATATTTCCGTCGCCGCGCAAGCCTGGCTCGATGCCTTCGAGCGCAGGCTGGACCGGCCCGATCCAGCCGCGCTGGATGACCTCTTCCTCGCCGACGCTTTTTGGCGCGATGTGCTGGCGCTGAGCTGGAACCTGCAAACGATTGCCGGCCGCGATGCGATCACAAGGGCGCTGACCACGCTCACGCCCGAGGCGGCCCCGACCAGTTTCAGGATCGCGCCCAACCGGGCGCCGCCGCGCTGGGTAACGCGCGCCGGCACCAACACCATCGAAGCGATCTTCAATTTCGAGACTGCGATCGGCCGCGGCAGCGGCATTGTCCGGCTCATTCCCGATGGCCCTGACGAGCGCCTGAAAGCGTGGACGCTGCTCACCGCCCTCGACGAGCTCAAGGGGTTTGAAGAACAGCTCGGCACGTCACGACCGCGCGGCCAGGCCTATTCGCGCGATTTCCGCGGGCCGAACTGGCTCGACCTGCGCGATGCTTCGCGCGACTACAGCGATCGCGATCCCGCCGTGCTGGTGGTTGGCGGCGGCCAGGCCGGTCTTGCGATCGCGGCGCGGCTGAAGCAGCTGCAAATCGACACGCTGATCGTCGATCGCGAGGCACGCATCGGCGACAATTGGCGCAAGCGCTACCATGCGCTGACGCTGCACAATCAGGTTCAGGTCAATCACCTGCCCTATATGCCATTCCCGCCGAACTGGCCGACCTATATCCCCAAGGACAAGCTCGCCAATTGGTTCGAAGCCTATGTCGAGGCGATGGAGCTGAACTTCTGGACGGGCACCGAGTTCGAAGGCGGCGCTTATGACGAGGCCGAAGGTCACTGGACTGTCACGCTGCGCCGCGCCGACGGCAGCACGCGTGCCATGCATCCGCGCCATGTGGTGATGGCAACCGGTGTCAGCGGCATCGCGAACATCCCGGACATCCCGACGCTGGGCAATTTCAAGGGCACGCTGGTGCATTCCAGCCGCTACGAGGACGGCGAGCACTGGACCGGCAAGCGCGCCATCGTGATCGGCACCGGCAACAGCGGCCACGACATCGCGCAGGACCTGCATTCCAGCGGTGCCGAGGTGACGCTGGTGCAGCGCTCGCCGACGCTGGTCACCAATATCGAGCCGTCGGCCCAGCTTGCCTATGCGACCTACAATGAGGGCACACTCGAGGACAACGACCTGATCGCGGCCTCGATGCCGACGCCGCTCGCAAAGAAGACTCATGTGATGCTGACCGAGCAATCCAAGGCGCTCGACAAGGAGCTGCTCGATGGTCTCTCCCGCGTCGGCTTCAAGCTCGACTTCGGCGAGGCCGGCACCGGCTGGCAATTCAAATACCTCACCCGCGGCGGCGGCTATTATTTCAACGTCGGCTGCTCGAATCTCATCGTCGAGGGCGCGATCAAGCTGAAGCAATTCTCCGAGATCGAGAGCTTCACCGCGAACGGCGCGCAGATGAGGGACGGCACCACCATTGCCGCCGACCTCATCGTGCTCTCCACCGGCTACAAGCCGCAGGAATATCTGGTGCGAAAACTGTTCGGCGACGCCGTCGCCGACCGCGTCGGTCCGATATGGGGCTTTGGCGACGGCTTCGAGCTGCGCAACATGTATGCGCGCACGCGGCAGCCCGGCCTCTGGTTCATCGCCGGCAGCCTCGCGCAGTGCCGCATCAACTCGAAATATCTCGCGCTGCAGATCAAGGCGATCGAGGAAGGGATTTTGGGGCGAGAGGTAGACACAGCCGTCATTCCGGGGCGCGCGTAGCGCGAGCCAGAATCCATCCACCGCCGGGACATGCGGCCCGATGGATTCCGGGCTCGCGACTTCGTCGCGCCCCGGAATGACAAGGAGAGAACTCGATGTCAGCCATTCTCGGCACCGGCGAGCACCGCTACCGCGTCGTCGAAAACTTCGCCAAGCTGCCGGACGGCTGGCAGCTCACCGACGTCGCCTCGGTTGCGGTCGACAGCAAGGACCAGATCTACGTCTTCAACCGCGGCGCCCATCCGATGGTGGTGCTCGACCGCGCCGGCAATTTCCTGCGCAGCTGGGGCGAAGGCCTGTTCTCGCGCGCGCATGGCCTGCATATCGACGCGGACGACAATCTCTATTGCACCGATGATGGCGACCACACCGTGCGCAAATGCACCACCGACGGCAAGGTGCTGCTGACCATCGGCATCCCCGAGAAGCCGGCGCCGTTCATGAGCGGCGATCCCTTCCACCGCTGCACCCATACCGCGCTGTCGCCGAAGGGCGAGATCTACGTCTCCGACGGCTATGGCAATGCGCGCGTGCACAAGTTCACGCCCGACGGCAAGCTGCTCAAGAGCTGGGGCGAGCCCGGCACCGATCCCGGACAGTTCAACATCGTGCACAATATTGCCACCGACGCCGACGGCTGGGTCTATGTCGCCGATCGCGAGAACCACCGCGTGCAGGTGTTCGACGGCGAGGGCAGATACGAGACGCAGTGGAACAACCTTCACCGTCCCTGCGCGCTGTGCTGCTGCGGTGGGGCCAAGAGCCCGACCTTCGTGATCGGCGAGCTCGGGCCTGGCTTGGCCGTCAACCGCAAGGTGCCCAATCTCGGACCGCGGCTGTCCATCGTGGACGCGCAAGGCAAGCGCATCGCGCGGCTCGGCGGCGAGGACGGGCCCGGCATTGCCAGCGGAAAGTTCCTGGCGCCGCACGGCATTGCCCTGGACTCAAAGGGCGACATCTATGTCGGCGAGGTCGGCGTCACCGACTGGAAGACGAGTTTTCCGGACGAGGAAATGCCGGCAGCGGTGCGCACGACGCGGTGCTTGCAGAAGCTGGAGCGGGTGCGGGAGTAGGCCCGCGACACGTCCTGGCCTTCGCCGGAACGACAGCGGAGGAACCCTGCCGGGATCGCGGCTTTTTGAGCGTTTTGCCACCCCGCCGCCGCATTGCGCGAGCCTGAATAAGTCGCTCAACGGGCTTCACAATCCCGTCACGCTGCATGTAGTATGTCAGTACATGCTGCTTCGCAGCGTATATTGGAGGCCGGGAGCGTTACTTGAACGCACATGTCTCGCAAGGCAGTTGGCCGGTGTTGGTGCTGAATGCGGACTTCCGGCCGCTGAGTTACTACCCACTGTCGTTGTGGTCGTGGCAGGACGCGATCAAGGCGGTGTTCCTCGACCGCGTCAATATCGTCGCGCATTACGACCAGGCGGTTCGAAGTCCCACCTTGGAGATGCAGTTACCGAGCGTCGTCTCGCTCAAATCCTTCGTCAAGCCGACCACCCATCCCGCCTTCACCCGTTTCAACGTCTTCCTGCGCGATCGTTTCGCCTGCCAATATTGCGGCTCGCCCGAAGACCTCACCTTCGATCACATCATCCCGCGCAGCAAAGGCGGCCAGACCACCTGGGAGAACGTGGTCGCGGCGTGCTCGCCCTGTAATTTGCGCAAGGGCAATCTCACGCCGGCGCAAGCGAGAATGTTTCCGCGCCAGAGTGCCTTCGCGCCGACCGTGCATCAGCTCCATCGCAATGGCCGCCTGTTTCCGCCGAATTATCTGCACGACAGCTGGCTGGACTATCTGTACTGGGATACGGAGCTGGATCCGTAGTTTGCATACTGGGGATGTCGTTCGGCTTTGCCCGCGGCGTTCGACTGGTCATCCTTCGCGCCGCGACACATCAGCTGACATCCCTATCTCTGCGCCTGCTCCATGTCGATCTGATAGACGGAAATCCGGTCGATCTCGAACGCCACGCTCGACGGCGTGTCCGCATTGACCTGACTGACGCCGGGAAAGAATTTCGATCCGATCGCGAGATTGACGATCATGTACATGGGATCGTCGAACCCGATCGGCACCTTGATGTCGGAGACTGGCCTGCGGTCGATGAAATAGACCAGGCGATCCTCATCCCACAACACACCGTAATTGTGGAATGCGGTCGAGGCGTCACCGACGGCGAAATCGAAGCCGCAGGAGTGGATCTTCTGGGTCGACGGAATCCGCCAATGCGTCGTCATCGCGATATCGCCGGGCCGCTCGCCGCGGCCTTCCAACACGTCGACTTCCGGCGGCCAGCCCCCGTCATCCGCGAGCATCCAAAATGCCGGCCACACCGCATGGCCGACCGGGACCTTGGCGCGGATCTCGAAATAGCCGTGCTTCTGCGCGAACGTGCCCTGCGTCGTCAGAATTCCGGAGATGTACTCGTTGTTGAACAGCACCGGCATCAATTCCGGCGGCGTGCGGCTGGCGACGATCGAGAGCACGCCATCGCTGATCTTGAACGGATCGAGGCCGAGCGGCGTTGCAGCACGGCCCGCGTAGCGCGGGTCGACATAGATCTGCTGCTCGCCATTGGCGCTGGTCTTGCGCTTGAGGTCGGAGCCGTCGCCGCCCCAGTAGCGCGCCTCCGGCCACGCCGCTCCGCCGGCATAATGCGGCACCCAGCGTCCGGTCGCGAGCGGATGCTCGTCGAAGTCGTCGTTGAAGGTTCGGCGCAACGACCGGAACATGAGCGACCTTGGATTGACCGTGTCCAGCTTGCGGCACGCGATCGGGGACGGGTCGGTCGTCACTTGCAGCGACATCGTGCCGGGCGCAACGTCGAGATCGTCCTGCGCGATAGCCGGCGCTGGCCCGGCCCAGAGACCGATTGCAACCAGAACGCCTCTCGTCCAACGGCCGATCATCACCGCACATCGAAGATTCCAGGAATGTGCCGAGGTTAACGTCCCCGCGCGCAGGCGGGCAAGCCGAGCCGCTTGACGCGGCCGGGCGATTTTGAAAGCGCCTGCGGGGCGCGTGCCGGGACCGTCCAAAGTGCCATGAGCGGGTCATCAAGACCGCCGGCACGGGTTTTGGCCTCCTTCTGCAGCCTTTTGGCTCGAATTCTGCGGCAGTCGTTACCGTCCCTTAAACCTCTGGTGGCAGTTTGGTCGGGATCGGCGGAACCGCGTGCCAGGCCGCGATCTATCAGGGTTCGAGGTCGTCGCCGATGTTTGCCGAGACGCTGGAAGCGGTTCAATTCTCACCGTCGAAGCGGACGATCTATGTCCGCTTCGTGCTCGCGACGCTCGCGATGATGGTGCTGTTCAAGACTTACAGGTTCGGCCGCTGGAGCGCCTGGCAAGTTCGCGAACTCTCGGATTTCGATGCCTTCTACATCGTCGCGCAGCAGATCTGGCGCGGTCAGCTCGATCTCGTCTACCGGTTCGAGACGCTGGTCAAGCTCCAGGAGGCATTCGCCGGTTCGACCAGCTTCATGCCGTGGACCTATCCCCCGCAATTCGACCTGCTGGTGGCCCCCTTCGCGCTGCTGCCGGCCGGCATCGCTTATCTGCTGTTCATCACCGCGACGCTCACTGCCTATCTCCTGGCGCTTCGAGCCATTGCCGGCAACAATTTCGCACTCATCCTGGTCGTGCTGTTTCCTACGCTGGCGATCACGGTCGGCTGTGGGCAGAATGGCTTTCTCACCGGCGTGCTGATCGGCATCATTTGCCTCAACGTAGAGCGGCGCCAGATCGTCGCCGGTCTTGCGCTGGGTGCAATGGTGATCAAGCCGCACCTGGCCATCGCCGCGGGCGTCTACATGCTTGCGACCCGCCGTTGGGCGGCACTTGCGACTGCCGCGGCCATCGTGCTCGCGAGTTCGTTCCTCTGTACGCTGGTGTTCGGATGGCAGATTTGGGCTGGGTGGCTTGGTGCCATCAGGGAATCGGCGATCTTCCTGGAGCGCGGCTTCTATCCGTTGTTCCGCATGATCTCGACCTACGCCGCGCTCGGTCGAGCCGGCGTGCCGCCGAGCATCGCTTTCTGGGCGCAGGCGGCTGCGGCGTGCCTCGCTTTGTCCGCGATCGGGCTTGCCCTTTGGCTTGGAGCGGCGCGCAAGACGTCGCCCGCCTTCGCGCTCGGCGTCGTCGCCATGGTCTCGGTGATGATCAGCCCATACGCTTATGACTACGACCTGCCGATCGTCGGGATCGGCCTTGCGCTCATGCTCCCCGACCTTGCACAAATGGCGAATGCACGCGAGCGCAGCGTCATCTACGGGCTGATCTTGCTTGCCGGCGCCTACGGCATGCTGCAATCGGCGCGGCTCGCGGCGCAGTTCGGCAATGAAGTCGACCTTACAGGAATGGACGACAAGTTCACGCCTTCGATCGGCGGCTTCGCCATGATGGCGCTGCTGGCCTTGCTCCTGAAGCTGCTATGGCGCGCGACCAGGCCTATGCCTGCCCTGGCACAGGCCGCGGAATAACCAGGCTGTATGCTCTAGGCCCGTTGCAATGCCAGCGTGACGCCGCCGAGCGTGAGCGCCATCGCCGCCCATTCGCGATAGCCCAGCGGCTCCCCCAGGATGATCGCGGCGGAAACCACGCCGATCACGGGAACGATCAACATGCCGGTCGAAGCCGAGGTCGGGGGCAGGCGGCGCAGCGTCTCGAACCAGGTGACGTAGCATAGGCCCATCGGCACCAGCGTCATGTAGATGAAGCAGCCGAGCCCCGGCGGCGTGATTGCCGTGTAATGCGGCTGCTCGAACAGCACGCCCAGGATCAGCATCGTGGCGCAGCCGAGCCCGACCTGCCAGGCCACGACGACCAAGGGCGGCATCGGCAGCGGCTTGCGGTTGAGCACATTGCCCAGCGCGAACAGGATCGCGCAAAGCAGCGCCAGCGCAATGCCGAGCAGCTTTTCCGCGCCGAACGCAAGGCCGTTTCCGCTCAACAATAGCGCGACGCCGGCAATGCCGAGAACGAGCCCGAGAACGTCCCGCAGGGTCGGCCGGGTGTGCAGCACCGGCCAGGCAAACAACATGGCCCAGATCGGCATGGTGTAAGCAAGCAGGGCTCCTTCGCTCACGGTCAGGTATTTCATCGCGACAGTGCCGAGGCCCATCCAGGCCAGGACGTTGGTGAGCGTCGCAAACAGCAGCCGCGGGATCGCTTCGCGCGGAACGGCGAACGATTCTCCGCGGCTCAGCACCAGCGTGCCGAGAATGAGCGAGGCGCAGACGCCGGCAAGCCCGCGCGCGAACAGGGGCGGCCATTGCTGCAGCAAGAGCTTCATCAGCGGCCAGTTCAACGCCCAGCCGAACGCCGTCACGCAGAGGCAGAGAGAGCCGATCGTCCTGTCGCGCTGCGCCGAATCCATGGATAGCGCTTAGCAGGCAGGCGATGCGCGCTCCACCTCTCCCGGCGCATGCGCACCCATCGCCCAGAACGGAACCGGAGCGGCCGGCGCTCGTTCAGTTGGGACGCAGCGGCGATGCGCGCCGCAGCGCAACGAGGGAGGCTCCCCATGCCCACAGCCGAACATGATCACGTCTACAAGATCCTGGACCTGGTCGGATCGTCCGAGACGTCGATCGAGGATGCGATCAAGAACGCGGTCAGCCGGGCCGCCAAGACCATACGCGAGATGAAATGGTTCGAGGTGGTGCAGACGCGGGGCCACATCGAGAACGGCGCTGTCCGCCATTATCAGGTGACGCTGCGCGTCGGCTTCACGCTGGAGGAATGAGGCGGCGGCTTCGCCGTGGAACCTTGCTTCGCAAGGGGAACACGACGAGCGTCAGTCGAGATATCCATACTTCGGTCCGGTTGAGTACGGGCTCACGCAATCATCACAAATTTTGCAACAGGCCGTTAAGGTGAAAGTGAGAGGTTTGCACCAATTTGGAGCAAGCCTGATGGTGACGAGCCGCGAACTCGGCAAGACGCGCCTTCCGCTCTGGGCGGCGGGTTTCATCGCGCTCGTTTGCGTGGTGATTCTCGGCTTGAGCGCATGGCGCGAATGGGAAGCGCGCAAAGTCGATCTTGGGAACGCCGAGATTGAGGTCGCCAATCTCGCGCATTCGCTGGTCCAGCACGCGGACGATACGTTCGAACTCGCCGACACGCTCCTGGTCGGGCTGGTGCATCGGCTCGAAATCGACGGGACGGGGCCGGAGACGATCGCGAAGCTCCAGGCCTATCTGCCGACGCGGAAGTCGTCGGACCGCATCCGGGGCATCTTCATCTACGACGCGGCCGGCCGGTGGCTTGCGACGACCGAGCGCATCGACTTCTCCAAGCTCAACAACAGCGACCGCGACTATTTCCGGCGCCACCGCGACTCGGCGGATCCGGGCACGCTGATCGGACCCCCGGTCAAGAGCCGCTCCGGCGGCCAATGGATCATCACCGCATCGCGCCGGATCAACGATATCGACGGCGGCTTCGCCGGCGTCGCCCTGCTCACGATCGACGTCAGCTATTTCGTCAAATTCTACGAGCGGTTCGACATCGGCGCGAACGGCTCGGCATCGCTGCTCAACACTAGCGGCATCATGCTGGCGCGCAGCCGCGACAATGACGGAGCCTTCGTCGGACGCGACCTGTCCAATGCGCCCCTGTTCAAGGGCTGGGATAGCCGCCCCGCCGCGGCGGTCTACTATTTCAAGTCGCCGCTCGATGGCGTGCAGCGGCTGAGCTACTACCAGCGCAGCAGCCGCTATCCCCTGATGGTGCTGGCGAGCAAGTCGCAGGACGACGTGCTGGCCCCCTGGCGGCGCGCGGCGACCACGCGCATGACCTTCGTCGTCGGGCTCGCCCTGCTGATCGCAATGATCGGCTCCTATCTCGTCCGTCAGCTCGTGCAGCGGCAGCGCACGGCGCAGGCTCTCGTCACCACGGAGGCCAATTTCCGCCTGCTCGCCGAGCAATCCAGCGACATGGTGACCCGCATTAGTCTTGATAACCGGCTGCTCTACGTTTCGCCCTCCTGCGCACGCATCACCGGGTGGTCGGCCGAAGAACTGCTGGGCACCTCGGCGCTGGCCGGCATTCATGCCGACGACATGGAACGCGTCGAGCAAGCCATCGCCGCCCTGAAGAACGGCGAGGCCGAGGAGGCGCGGTTCATCTATCGTCAGCGCCATCGCGACAAGGGTGAGATCTGGGCCGAGGCTGCGCTGCACGTGACCCTGGCATCGGACAGCGGCACGATCGACGGCGTGGTCGCGGTCGTGCGCGACATAACCGAGCAGAAAGATCTCCAGGACAGGCTTGCCTCGCTGGCAACGACCGACGGCCTCACGGGTCTTGCCAACCGCCGCGCCTTCGACGAGCGCCTCGCCGACGAATGGGCCCGTGCCCGGCGCGACGGCACGCAGCTCTCACTGCTGCTGATCGACGTCGATCATTTCAAGAAGTTCAACGACCATTACGGACATCTGGCGGGCGATGCCTGCCTGCGCGCGCTCGGCCGGATCCTGTCCGCCCAGGCCAGGCGCCCGGCCGATCTCGCCGCGCGCTATGGCGGCGAGGAATTCGCCGTCTTGCTGCCGAACACCGGTCCGGATGGCTGCGCCGAGGTCGGCGAGGGAATTCGCCAGGCGCTGCAAGACCTTGCCATGCTGCATGCGCAGAATCCGCCCACCCGGCTGGTCACCGCAAGCCTCGGCGGCGCGGCGGCTCTTCCGTCCCAAGCCATGGCGGACTGCAGCACGCTGGTCGCCGCCGCCGACCGCGCCCTCTACGCTGCCAAGGACGCCGGCCGAGACCAGCTGGTGATGTCGGGCCAAGTCATACCGTGGCCCGCAAAGAGCGCGTGACGGAATCGGTCCTGTTGCTCTCGGGAGCAGCTCCAGAGGCCCAACGCGGTTTCGCGTCAGGCGAGGTGGCACGCCACGAAGTGACCGCCCGCCCCTTCCCTCAGCTCCGGCGCGCTCTCCGCGCAGCGCGGCTGGGCAATCGGGCAGCGGGTGTGGAAGTGGCAGCCCGACGGCGGCTTCATCGGGCTTGGCACGTCGCCCTTGAGGCGGATGCGTTCGCGCTTGAGCTTGGGATCGGGCACTGGCACCGCCGAGAGCAGCGCCCTGGTGTAGGGATGCTGCGGGTTGCGGTAGAGATCGCTGGCCTTGGCGAGCTCGACGATGCGGCCGAGATACATCACTGCGACACGGTCGGAGATGTGCTCGACCACCGAGAGATCGTGGGCGACGAACAGATAAGTGAGGTTCAGCTCGGCCTGGAGATCTTCCAGCAGGTTGATCACCTGCGCCTGGATCGACACGTCGAGCGCGGAGACCGGCTCGTCGCAGACGATCAGTTTCGGCTCGACCGCGAGCGCGCGCGCGATCACGATGCGCTGGCGCTGGCCGCCGGAGAATTCGTGCGGATAGCGCCGCATGTGCTCGGCCTTGAGCCCGACTTTGACCAAGAGGCCCGCGACGCGCTCCTCGCGCTCCTTCGGGGAGGAGGCGAGATTGTGGATGGTGAAGGCCTCGCCGAGGATTGCACCGACCGTCATGCGCGGATTGAGCGAGGCGAACGGATCCTGGAACACCAGCTGCATGTTCCGCCGCATCGCCCGCAGATCATTGCCGCCGAGCTTGCGCACGTCCTGGCCGTCGAAGGTGACCTCGCCGTCGGTCGGTTCGATCAGGCGCAGCACGCAGCGCCCCGTCGTCGACTTGCCGCAGCCGGACTCGCCGACGAGTCCCAACGTCTCGCCGCGGTTGACCGAGAACGACACGCCGTCGACCGCGTAGACGGTCCCGACCTGGCGCGACAGCAGGCCGCCGAGCACCGGAAAATGTTTCTTCAGGCCGCTGACGCGCAGCAACGGTTCGCTCATGCCGCGCCTCCGAGGCTCAAATCTCCCAAGTGACAGGCCATGCGGTGGCCGGGTGCGATCTCGCGCAGCAGCGGCTCCTTCTCGGTGCAGACGTTCATGGCGAACTTGCAGCGCGGTGCGAAACGGCAGCCGACCGGCGGGTTGATCAGGATCGGCACCGATCCGCCGATCGCCTCCAGCCGCGTCTTGTGCTCGCTGTCGAGATCGATGCGCGGGATCGAGCGGATCAGGCCTTGCGTATAGGGATGGCGGGGATTACCGAACAGCTCGTCGACGGGCGCCTCCTCCACCACCTTGCCGGCATACATCACAACGACGCGCTGCGCGGTCTCGGCAACGACACCCATGGCATGGGTGATCAGCATCACCGCCATGCCGAAGCGGTCCTTCATGTCCTGCAGGAGGTCGAGGATCTGCGCCTGGATGGTGACGTCGAGCGCGGTGGTCGGCTCGTCGGCGATGATCAGCTTGGGCTTGCAGGCGAGCGCCATCGCGATCATGACCCGCTGGCGCATGCCGCCGGAGAACTGGTGCGGATAATTGTGCACGCGGCCTTCGGCGTTCGGGATCTGTACCAGCTTCAGCATCTCGATGGTGCGCTCGAGCGCCTGCTTCTTGGTCACCGCTTCGTGGCGACGCAGGCTCTCGGCGATCTGCTCGCCGATGGTGAGCACCGGGTTGAGCGAGGTCATCGGCTCCTGGAAGATGAAGCCGATCTCCTTGGCGCGGATCTCGTCGAGCTGATTGCTCGTCAGCGGCACGAGATCGCGTCCCTCGAAGATGATCTGGCCTGCCGCGATCCGGCCCGGCGGCATCGCGATCAGCTTCAGGATCGACATCGCGGTGACGGTCTTGCCGCAGCCGGACTCGCCAACGACGCAGAGCGTCTCGCCCTTGTTGATGGAGATGTCCACGCCGTCGACGGCCTGGAGGATGCCGTCATCGGTGGAGAAGTGGGTTTTCAGGCCCTTGATCTCGAGCAGCGGCGCCATCAGATCACCCGTCGCGCATCAAGCGCGTCGCGCAGGCCGTCGCCGATGAAGTTGATGGCGACTACTGCGATGAAGATCGCGCCGCCCGGAAACAGCGCCCAGTGCGGGCCGATGTCGAGGAAGTCCTTGGCGTCATAGAGCAGCCGGCCCCAGGTCGGGGTATCGGGCGGGAAGCCGAGGCCTAGAAAGGACAGAGTCGATTCCGCGATGATTGCGGCGGCGACATCGATGGTGCCGGCGATGATCACGGGACCGAGCGCATTGGGCAGGATGTGCCGCACCACCTGCCGCACGGGACTGGCGCCGAGCGCGCGTGCGGCTTCGACGAACTCTTTCTCGCGGATCGAGAGGAACTGGGCGCGCACCAGGCGCGCGACCGGCATCCAGCGCAGCCCCCCGATCACCAGCACGATCAGGATGAAGATGCCGCCCTCGGGGCCGAACATCTGCTTCAGCCCGTCGCGGAAGAGATAGATCAGCAGCAGCAGCAGCGGCAACTGCGGCAGCGATAGGAAGAGGTCGGTGAGCCACATCAGGCCGTGTCCAAGCGCCCCGCGCGACATACCGGCGAGCGCGCCGATTAGCACGCCGATAAAGACCGACACCAGCATTGCGGCAAGTCCGACGGCAAGCGAGATCCGCCCGCCGTAGATCATACGAGCGAGGATGTCCTGCCCGAGATCGTCGGTGCCGAAGGGATGGGCCAGCGAGGGACCCTGCATGCCAGCCACGATATCGATCTCGTCGATCTTGACCCGCCAGACGAACGGACCAAACACCACCGCCAGGACAAGAATGAGGAGCAGGAACGCACTGACGACGGCAAGCTTGTGGCGGCTGTAGCGTCGCCACGTCTCGCGCCAAGGCGAGTAGACCCGCCGCTCAGCGGAGGGAGATGCGAGGGTCAAGCCAGCCATAAAGGACGTCCGCGATGAGATTGAACAGCACGACGAGGCACGCGAAGACGAAGGTGACGGCCATCACCACCGGCGTGTCGTTGGAAAGGATGGAGGAGATCAGCAGCGAGCCGATGCCGGGAATGCGGAAGATCTGCTCGGTGACGATGGCGCCGCCGAAAACCGCGGGCATCTGCAGCGCGATGAGCGTGACGACCGGGATCATGGCGTTGCGCATCACGTGCTTGACGATGACCTTGGCTTGGCCGAGGCCCTTGGCCCGCGCCGTGGTGACATAGTCCAGCCGGATGACGTCAAGCATCGCCGAGCGCACGAAGCGCGTCATCGACGCCGCCTGGAACAGGCCGAGCACCGCCACCGGCATGATCGCCTGCCGGATCATCTCAAGGAACCAGCGGATGCCGGTCGCCTTGATGTCGGTGGTGTAGACGAACGGCAGCCAGTCCAGCGTGACCGAGAAGATCAGGATGAACAGGATGCCGGTGAAGAAGGTCGGCAGCGAGAAGCCGACGAAAGCGAGGGTATTGGCGACCTGGTCGAACAGCGAATACGGCTTGGTCGCAGCATAGACGCCGACGGGAATCGCGACCATCAGCGCCAGGATCTGCGCCGACCCGATCACGTAGAGCGTGGTCGGAAGGCGCTGGAGGATGAGCGTATCGACATTCATCCGGCTGACGAACGAAAAACCCCAGTCGCCGTGCAGCATGGCGTTGAGCCAGTGCAGATAGCGCAGGTAGATCGGATCATCCAGGCCGAACTTGGCCCGAAGCGCAGCCTGAACTTCGGGCGGCACGTTCGGGTTGGTCGCCAGTTCGGAGAACGGATCGCCGGGCGCGAGCGCGAGCACGACGAACAGCACGACCGAGATTCCGAGCAGGCTCGGAATCGCGATCATCAGGCGACGCAGGACGTATTGGCTCATGAGGGAAGGGCCCCGTCTAGAGTTGGGGGATCATTCCTCGCGGTACCAGTCGAACAGGTTGTCGGTTTCGTTGGCCCAGCCCGAGATCACCGGGCGCAGCGTATTCGCGGTCGCCTCGACCTTGAGCCGGTGCTGCGCCGGAATGAACACGGTGTCCTGGAACAGCAGGTCGTTGGCCTTGATGTAGAGCGCGGCGCGCTTGACCGGATCCATCTCGCCGTCGGCGGCGTCGATGGTGGCGTCATACTCCTTGTTGACGTAGCGCGGGAAGTTGGTGCCCTGCCACTTGTTCTCCTTGGTCGCCACATTGGCCGAATGATAGCGGCGCATGTGCTGGGCCGGATCCGGCTGGCTCATCGGGATCTGGAACATCTCGATGTCGGCGTAGAACTTCGCGTAGGTGTCGGGATTGGCGACGTCCGACGAGAAGAACACCGAGGCCACGACCGACTTCAGCTCGACGTCGATGCCGGCCTTCTGGCAGGCCTGCTTGACGATCGCCTGCGTCTTCTGACGCGGACCGTTGATCGAGGTCTGATACAAGAGCTTCAGCTTCTTGCCGTCCTTCTCGCGGATACCGTCCGCGCCGGGCTTCCAGCCGGCATCGTCGAGGATCTTCGAGGCCTTCTCGACGCTGAACTCCCAGGAGGTGTTCTTGGAGACGAACTTTTCCGGGCCGTTGAGGAAGTTCGCGGTGGTACGGCCGGCGCGTCCGTAGATCGCCTTCTTGATGGAGTCGCGATCGACCAGCAGCGACAGCGCCTTGCGCACGGCCGGATCTGAGAACAGCGGATGCTTGGTCTTCATCGACGAGCGTTCGCCGTCGACTTCCGTATTCGGGTCGGTGAAGTTCAGCGCGATGAACTCGGTATCGCCGCCCACGGCATAGATGGTCTTGCCTTTGCCGCCCTTCTCCAGGCGCAGCAGAACGTCGTCCTCGACCTGGATGTTCCAGCCGAAATCATATTCACCGGTCTGGATCACCGCGCGTGCAGCCGAGACCGCGTCACCGCCGCCCTTCATCTCGAGCGTGTCGAAATAAGGACGGTTCGGCATGTGATAGTCTTTGTTGATCTCGCCGCGGATCAGATCGCCGGGCTTGAACTCGAGGAATTTGTAAGGACCGGTGCCGACCGGCGCGAGGTTGTTCGGCGCCTCACGGGACTTGGAGCCCTTGTACTCGGCGAACAGGTGCTTGGGCAGGATCTGACCGGTCGCACCGACGAAGGCGTCAGCCCAGAATGGCGTCGGCTTGTTGAAGGTGATGCGGACCGTCAGATCATCGACCTTCTCCACCGTGATGTCACGATAGGTCGCCACGGTGACCGCCGCTGTCGCCGGGTCTTTGATGTACTCCCAGGTGAAGACGACGTCATCGGCCGAGAACGGCTTGCCGTCGTGCCATTTCACGCCGGGCTTCAGCTTCCACGTCACCGACTTGCCGTCGGCGGCCAGCAGGCCGTTCTGGGTCGAGGGAATTTCGGATGCCAGCACCAGCTTCATGTTGCCGTCCGGATCCCAGCAGGCGAGCGGCTCGTAGAACAGGCGCGAGCCGTCCTGGTCCTTGGTACCGGTAGCGAAATGCGGATTGAGCAAGGTCGGCCCCTGCCACCACAACAACTTCAGTGCACCGCCACCGCCGCGCTTGGTCGGCTTATAGGGGGACGTGCCCTGGGCCATGGCAACACCGCCGAGCGCGAGGACCTGATTGGCCAAGGGTGCGGTGAGACCGACGGCCGCCATGCGCTTGATGAAGGCGCGGCGATCCATACGCCCATCCTTCACCTGGCCGATCATCGAACGCAGTTCTTTATCCAGCATGGTTGTCCCCCGTCTGGTTCCCATAGTGATGAAGGCGGCCGTGACGCGGGGCCGCCCATTTCGCTGGCAGTAGATGGCACACTGAATGGGGTGCACGTCAACTGGGACCGTGTGTGTGCAAACGGTCTTGTGGCTGTCTGTTGGGCAAAATCGCGTTCCGGCAGCCCATCCGTTCGGCAATCCAGCATCAAAACATGCTGGATTGCGCGCTGCACTGCGGAAAATTTGTTCGCCGGATCAGACGAAGTATCGAGGCGAATTCTACGCCACGGACATGTCGAGCGGCGGTGCGACGTGGTCCGGCAACGGACAAACGTAAGGCGTCTTGGCCGTCCGCTTTTGAAGGTCCGCCTTCGCGGCCTTGATCAGCTCCGAATCCGTCAGCGCCTTGATGCCGAGACCGGCCATTGCCTTGGCCGCCTGCACCATGGCCTTGTGGGCATGGGCACTCTTGCCCTGAGCCACCACCTGCCAGGTGTGGAAGGGCGTGCCGATTGCAACCGTCGGTGCGTGAACCTGCACGGTCGGCACCACCCAGCTCACGTCGCCGACATCGGTCGAGCCCACCAGCGGGTTGCGCTTGGCATCCAGCGGCACCAGGAAGTCGGCCAGCGGCCGATCGGTCGGCTCCATCCCGATCGCGTAATAGACCGAGGAGATGTCCTTGTCGCTCAGCGTCGCCCGGATCTGGCGGGCAAAGCTCTTGTCCGCTTCGTCGAAATGCGGCGGCCCGAGCTCTTCCATCACCCGGTGCAGCGCTTGTTCCAGCGGCGTGTTCGGCAGGATGTTGGAAACCGCGGAGATGATCTTCATCTCCACCTTGGTCTCGGTCATCAGGGCTGCGCCCTGCGCGATCTTGGACACGCGCTCGACCAGCTCGTTCATGCCGGGAAGATCGCGGGCGCGGATCGAATAGCGCACCCGCGCATGGGCCTGCACCACGTTGGGCGCGATGCCGCCGGTGTCGAGCAACGCATAATGCACGCGCGCGTCGCTCGGCATGTGCTCGCGCATGTAGTTCACGCCGACGTTCATCAGCTCGACCGCATCGAGCGCGGAGCGCCCCAGATGCGGCGAGGCCGCCGCATGCGAGGTGCGGCCGGTGAAGATGAAGTCCGCGCGCGTGTTGGCGAGCGAGGGCGTCACCGCGACTTCCCAGAAGCTGTGCGGATGCCAGGTGATGGCGATGTCGGCATCTTCGAACGCGCCGGAGCGCACCATGAAGGCCTTGGCCGCGCCACCCTCTTCTGCAGGGCAGCCGTAATAGCGCACGCGTCCCGGCACTTTGTTCTCGCCGAGCCAGTCCTTCACCGCGGTCGCGGCGAGCAACGCCGCGGAACCGAGCAGATTATGTCCGCAGCCATGGCCATGGCCACCAGCCTCGATCGGACGATGCTCGGCGACGCCGGCCTCCTGGCTCAATCCCGGCAGCGCGTCATACTCACCCATGAAGGCGATGACCGGACCGCCCTCGCCCCACTCGCCCATCACCGCGGTCGGAATGCCGGCAACCTGCTCGGTGATACGGAAACCCTGATGACGCAGCTCGGCGAGATGCTCGGCGGCGGACCGCGCCTCGGTGTAGCACACTTCGGGCATGCCCCAGACCCTGTCGCTGAGGTCGATGAAACGTGCCTTGATCGTGTCGACGCCACGCCAGATGTCGCTGCGGTTATCCATGCTTCGGTCCGTGATCCCAAGTTCAACGAAGCGGCAATGGTTAGCAGCTTCGTTGCACGGCGCCTAGCACCTCGCCGGACAGCAGCCATGCGGCCGCTGCCGGATCGATGATGTCCCCTTTGCCCGAGGTGTTCTCGTGCCTTTCGAGGATTTCACACGACGTTCTCCCGAATAGTTGCGGGACGAGGCTTTCAAGACGGCCTGCTCCGGCCTAAATTATGCGTGCTTCGCGCTTCGTTCCGCGGACTACGGCGGAGCGATGCTCTCAGCCAGGAGAACTCCATGCCCGCACTGACCGAATGGAGAGTGCCGCCGGCGAACCAGCCGCGCGCGAGCGACTATGGTTTCGATCTCGACCGCGCGCTCGGCTCCGTCGTCGGCCTGCACGCCATCATCCCGCCGGACGCCTTCAGCGCCGAGACGCTGGGCACCGAACGCGCCGGCAACGGCGTCGTGATCGACGACGGGCTGGTGCTCACCATCGGCTACCTCATCACCGAGGCGGAATCCGTCTGGCTGCACCTCGGCGACGGGCGCGTGGTCGAAGGGCATGCGCTCGGCTTCGATTCCGTCACCGGCTTCGGCCTCGTGCAGGCGCTCGGCCGTCTCGACGTCGAGCCCTTGCCGCTCGGCAGCTCGGCGGAAACCCGGATCGGCGACCGCGTCGTGGTCGGCGGCGCCGGCGGGCGGACGCGGTCGGTCGCAAGCCAGATCGTGGCCAAGCAGGAATTCGCCGGCTACTGGGAATATCTGTTGGATGAGGCCGTCTTCACCTATCCCGCGCACCCGAACTGGGGCGGCACGGCGCTCCTCAACGAACGCGGCGAATTGATCGGGATCGGTTCGCTCCAGCTCGAACGCGAACGCGACGGCAAGGCCGAGCACGTCAACATGATCGTGCCGATCGACCTCCTGAAGCCGATCCTCGATGACCTGCGCAAATTCGGTCGCGTCAACAAGCCGGCACGGCCCTGGCTTGGACTCTACTCGACCGAGATCGACAACCGCGTGGTGGTGATCGGGATCTCCGCCAATGGTCCGGCCGCCCGTGCCGAGCTCAAGACCGGCGACGTCATCCTCGCCGTGAACGGCGACAAGATCACGAGCCAGACCGCGTTCTACAAGAAGATGTGGGCGCTCGGCGCCGCCGGTGTCGACGTGCCGCTCACCGTGCATCACGAAGGCGTCACCTTCGATGTCACGGTCACCTCGACCGATCGCTTCAAGCTGTTGAAGGCGCCGAAGCTGCATTGATCCCAACTGAGGAAGCCGCGATGACAGAGGCCGTGGTGGACGACATCGTGGCCGTGCTGCCGCCGCTGCTCAATGCTCTGGAAGCGCTCGGCTTCTTCCAGCGGCATTTGCATCCGCCGGCCTTTGCTTCCGTGATGAACGCGATCGGTGCGCCGGACGAGACGCTGCAAACGGCGCGCGCGGCGAGCGGCGACTGGCCGGAGCAGTTCGCCGGACTGCGCGGCCAGCTCGATAGGGCCTGCGACGAGACGCTCGCCGCCTTTGCCGGCATTCGCGAGGTCGAGCGCGGCAATGGCGATCTCGTCGCGGTGTTCCGCGCGCTACGCCACGTGCCGCGCGCACAGGAGGCGCTTTATCCGCTGGCGGCGCAGTTTCCTCCAGTGAGCAGCTTCTTCCTCAACGCCGCCAATCGCGAGAACGGTGATTTGCTTTCACGACTGGAAGCTGGCGCGAGCGAGCACACCGGCATCTTCCACGACCACAACGAGCCCGGCCGCCGCGGCGGCTTCTCTGCTTACGTGCCCGAATATTACACGCCCGAGCGTGCCATGCCGCTGGTGATGGTGCTGCACGGCGGCAGCGGCAACGGTCGCGGCTTCCTGTGGAGCTGGCTGCGCGACGCCCGTAGTCTCGGCGCAATATTGGTGGCCCCGACCGCGACCGGCCCGACCTGGGCGCTGATGGGCGATGACGCCGACACCCCCAACCTCATGCGCATCCTCGAGAGCGTGCGCAGCCGCTGGAGCGTCGATGCCTCGCGCATGCTGCTGACCGGCATGAGTGACGGCGGCACCTTCTGCTACGTCACTGGTCTCGACGGCGCCTCGCCCTTCACCCATCTTGCGCCGGTGTCGGCGACCTTCCATCCGCTGATGGCGGAGATGGCGGACGCCGCGCGCCTGCAGGGCCTGCCCGTCTTCATCACGCACGGCAAGCTCGACTGGATGTTTCCGGTGCAGACCGCGCGGCAGACGCAGGCGGCGCTCTCGGCCGCCGGCGCCGATGTCATCTACCGCGAGATCGACGACCTCAGCCACACCTATCCGCGCGAGATCAACGCGGAGCTGCTGGAATGGCTGAATGGGACTCAGCGGTCCTCATAAGAGGCTCTGCTTGAGAGACACATTGGGCAATACGTCCACGCGATCCCGGGCCTCCCGCAGGGTTTGGCGATCAGTCCCGCTCAGACTGCGAAGGTCCATCTTCGAAGAATCCTATTGCGCGCAGCACCTGCGCGGGCTCGCCACCGAACATCTCCCGGAATGCCGAGATCCCTCGCGGCAATGATACCCCCGCAGAGATCATCTCGGCGATGTCCCGGTAGTCCTTGGCCTCGGCTCGATCGAGCGTCGCCTTAAGTTTGGTGGCCAGCAAATCCTCGAGCGAGGCTACGAACATCGTGCCATCTGCGGTTGGCATGGGGTCGTTGACACGACCGAAGCCAATGCGTCCGAAAAAGGAAACCTTCACCGGGCCTGAGGGCATGTTGGCCGAGACCACCAATGTGTTGGGAGCATCCTGAAGGACGGCGGCGCCGTCGACGAAGCGGAACTGCGCATGGACTTGCTCCTTGTTCAGCGCCGCGGAGCAAAAGAAATCGAAATCGAGCGACTCGCGATGTCCCAGTTGAAGGGCAATGGCCGTGCCGCCGTAGAGGACGAGCTGTAGATTCCGCGAAGGAGCAAGCAGAGGCCAGATTTCGCATTGAGCAGCGGGCAGGATCGACAGTCTCGGCTCAAAGCGTCGCGGCATGGAAGTCTCTTCGTAGCGCCTTGTCCGGCAGTTCGGCACCCATCGCAAATGACAGGCGCCCGCGCCAAAACTCCCAGGAGCGATCGCTGAACCAGCCCGGCTCAGCGCGAAGCATGATGTCTGCGAGATGGGCGTGTCCCAGCGCTGCCTCCAACTGGAGAACATCGTCATACGTCCCGAGATTCATGATTTGCGCGACGATGCGATCTTCGGAGAAAGGCAATCCGTCGACCGGCCGCCACCAGAGATATTTGCGGCCGAGCTTGTCGATCAGGCTTGCGGAGGTGTCGTTCGTCATCAGTTTCGAGTATAGCCAACCCACGCCCGTTAATCCACGACCCATAGGACCGATCCGGGCCGAACTCCCCTTCTGCGATGACCCGAGCGCGGGAACTGTCCGTCGCAGCCGACGTTATCGCCGGTCACCGGAGGTTCGCAAATGCAGACTTTTTTTGGAATGATCCTGGGCGCGCTGCTGCTTGCAGGCGGCGTTTACGTCTATGATTCCATGCAGACGTCGTCGGTCGCCAGGGGCGAGGTCGCGGCCACCAATCGCACCATCGTGAACTGGGATGTCGCCAAGGCCGACTTTGACGCGCTGCGAGACCGCGCGCACAAAGACTGGGTCCGGATCTCGTCGAAGTAACGACACCGGGTCCTGAACGAGGCGCCGTCATGAACGAGGCGCCGTCGCGAACGCCGCGGCGGCGCCTTTGTGTTGCGCGATGAAGACCGCCGGCTCAGTTCATCTTGGCCTTGCGCGCGTCGGCAATGACCTGCTCGAACTCATTCATGCTGAGCACGCCCGGGACGCGGTACTTGCCGACGATGAAGGACGGCGTGCCGCGGAAGCCGAAGGCTTCGGCTTGATCGTTGTTGCGCTTGAGCAGCGCGTCGATGTCGCTGCCCCGGTCGGTGAGATCGCGTTTCAGGCGGTCCATGTCGACGCCGGCGCCGGCAAGGAGCTCGTTGATGCGCGGCTCGGTCAGGCGCGAGCTGACGCCGATCAGGGCGTCGTGGGCCGGATGATATTTGTTCTGGAATTTGGCAGCGAGCGCACTCCGCGCTGCCGTGACCGAGACCGGCCCGAGGATCGGCCAGTCCTTCATCACCAGCCTCACCTTGCCGTCGTCCTGGACGACCTGGCGCAGCTCGGGCTCGAGCTTGCGGCAATAGGGACAATTGTAATCGGACCATTCGACGATGGTGATATTGCCGTCGGGATTGCCGGCAACCGGCGTGTCGGGATCGCGCAGCACCTTGGCTTCGGTCAGCACCTCGTCGTCATCGACAGCGGCCCAAGCCGAGGTGATGCCGCCCGCCGCCAAAGCACCCGCGCCGATCAGCGTCAATGCCGCGCGCCGCGTGGTCAGACGGCCCTTGTTCCCAAATCCAGCCATATGTCGTCCCGTTTCGGTCCCATCGCTGCAAATACGGTTCGCGACCGGGAATTGTTACGGCTGATATAGAGCCTTGCGGGCGCAATGTCATCGCCGGGCTATGTGCGGTTGGCCGGTGCTTGCGACGCCTCAGGCGCGCGGCAGCATCGCCATCAACGTCCCCGTCATGGTCGCGATCAGCGACGTCTTGCCCTCGTGCTCGGCAAAGGCTCTGGCTTCGCAGAAGGTCAGCGTGCGGCCGGGCTTGACGACCTCGGCCTTGAAGACGAAGCGCATGCCGCGCGCAGGCGCGAGCAGCGTGGTCTTGAACTCGACGGTGAGGATGCCCGCTTCGCGCGGCATCAGGGTGAAGGCGGCGACGCCGCAGGCGTTGTCGAGGCCTGCGGTGATGATGCCGGCATGGACAAAACCATTCTGCTGCGTGAAGGCGGCCGAATACGGCATCGCCAGCTCCACTTCGCCCGGCGCAAGGCGGACGATCACGATGCCGAGCGTCTGCATCGCAGGCTGGCCATTGAACATGGCGATGGCCGCCGCCCGATAGCCCGGGTCCTTCGGTTCGAACACGGACATGGCCTACACGTCGACCTGCTCGGCAAGATGCCGAGACGCCGTTTCGCGGATGACATCGGCGAACGGCGTGGACTTGCGCTGGCTGCGATCCAGGTGCACGCCCGTGATCTCGCATGTCGCGGCGATCTCGCCGGTCTCGGCATTCCTCATCTCGTGCCGGAAGCGGATCGACTTGTCCTTGAGTTCGAGCAGGTGGCTGCGGATCTCGACGATGTCGCCGGCGAGCAGCTCGCGCCTGTAGGCGATGTTCTGCTGCACCGCGGCCATGCCGCGGCCAGAGCTGCGCAAGTAACTCGGCGTCAGCCCGAGGCGTGCGAACAGATTCCAATTGGCCTCGTCGAATTTGCCGACATACCACATGATGTTCATGTGGCCGACGTGATCGCATTGCCACGGATAGACCGTGCCGCGATAGGTCGCCTCCTGCTCCATCGCCATTGCTCCCTTTTTCGCCCGTTATCGTTGATACGGTAGCGTATCAGAGCTCTCTCGCGCTAGCAATACGGTACCGTATCAAGAATCGGCGAGGCTTCCTTCATGAGCGACGGCAAGGGCGATGTCTGGGTCGAGGCAGGGTTTGCCGAGCTCGCCCGCTCCGGGGTCGAGGGCGTGCGGGTCGAGGTGCTCGCCAAAAATCTCGGCGTCACCAAGGGCGGCTTCTATCGTCGTTTTGCCGACCGGGCCGCGCTGCTCGAAGCTATGCTCGAGCGCTGGCGCGAGGGGCGCACGGCGGCGATCGCGCAGCAGACGAGCCTCGACGGACAAGAGCCACGCGAGCGGTTGAAGGCGGTGATCCAGCTCTATTCCGAGCGGATGAACCCGGCAGCCATGGCGATCGAGCTCGCGATCAGGCAGTGGGCGCGCTCGGACGAGGGCGCGGCCGCGGCGGTGGCGAGCGTGGACGCGGCGCGGCTCAAGCATGTCACCGAGCTCTATCGTGCAACCGGGCTCGATGCCGAAGAGGCCGAGGCGCAGGCCTTCCTGTTCTACTGCTTCATCTTCGGCCAGAGTCTCTTGTTCGTCGAGCGCGGCCCGCGCAAGCGGTCGCAGCTGGTGGCGAAAGCGGCCGAGAAGCTGTTGGATTAAAGAGAGATGGCCGGAGCTCGGCTCCGGCCATCGCATTGTCGCGTAGTCTCCAAGCTCAGGCGGCGCCCTTCAGCTTCTTGGTGCATTCGCTGTAATAGCCGCCGCCCTTCTGGATCCACTTCAAGCCGCCATTGCCGTTGGTCGTCTTGTTGGCATTGTACTGGTCGACGCAGGTGTGCAGGCGGGCCTTGCCGGGAGTCTCCTTGGCATATTTCGGATCGACCGCGTTCGGATAGATCGCAGGTCCTGCCGGCAGCGCCGGTGCGGCGGCGGGGGCGGCCTCCTTCTTCGCCTGCTTCGGCTCGGCGGGAGCTGCGGGGGCGGCCGGCGCCGCCGCGGTCGGCGCAGCGACAGGCGTTGCGTCAGCACCGCACTGGGCCTTGCGGAAGTCATTCCACTTCATGGTGCCGAGCGAGCCGTCCTTCTTGGCCGCCTGATATTTCGCGCTGCATTCCTGCGAGGTCAGCGCCTGCGCCGGCGCGCTCGCCACCAATGCCGCGACACCCGACGCTGCAATCACGCACAACAATTTCGTTTGAATGGTCATCCCTTGGGTCTCCTCCTTGGTCTTCCTCGACGGAAGTGAAACGAACATTGCTATCCTAGCGTGCCGGCCGCTTGCGACAAGGATGCGATGAGTTGCGCCGGCAAAATATAGTGATGCCGTCGGCGCTCATCATTCATGTCGCGTTCAGCAACGCAGGCCGACGGTCCCAGCCCTTCGCAATTCTCGCAAGAAGAGTGCACCACATGACCGTCACGTCCCGCCTCGCCGCCATCGCTCTCGCCTCCCTGCTCGTCACCGGCACCGCCTTCGCGCAAACCGCCGCGCCGGCGGCCAAGACCGACGCTGCCGCCGTCGCCGCCGACAAGAAGGCGACGAAGGAGCGGTCGGCGGAATCGCTGGAATGCTCCAGGCAGGCGGACGCGAAGGGATTGAAGGGCAAGGAGCGCAAGAAATTCCGCCGCGAGTGCAAGAAGGAAGCGAAGGCCGGCGCCACAGCCCCCGCAGCGCCCGCCGCCCCCGCGGCCGACAAGAAGTAAGTCCCACGCGGGCATCAGCGAGAGACGTGCGCATTGCGGCATGACGAGCCTGCAATTGTGCGCCTCTCGCCGATTTGCGATAAGGCGGCGTGAAGCAAATCGTCGCCTCCCTGCCGTTCGAATGGCCGAGCCGTGCCAGTGTGTTGAGCACGCTGGAGACGCTCGTCATCGGCACCGCCGGCGGCCTCGTATTCCTGTTCGCCGGCCTTCCCGGCGGGCTGATCTCGGGCGCGATGATCGCGGTCGCGGTCGCCGCCATCGCCGGCCGTCAGTTGACCCTGCCGCCGATCCTGACCCAGACCGTGCTGGTGCTGCTCGGCATCTCGCT
Source organism: Bradyrhizobium daqingense (assembly GCF_021044685.1). Taxonomy (NCBI): domain Bacteria; kingdom Pseudomonadati; phylum Pseudomonadota; class Alphaproteobacteria; order Hyphomicrobiales; family Nitrobacteraceae; genus Bradyrhizobium; species Bradyrhizobium daqingense. The sequence continues at coordinate 1,891,536 of NZ_CP088014.1, read as the reverse complement.
GGGCTCGGTCGTCTCGCGCCATCTGCTCCAGCAGGTCAGCGCCTATCCCGTCACCATCGGCCTGCTCGCGCTCGCGACCTTCTGCTCGACTTTCGGCTCGAGCTACTACCTCCAGCGCATCCATGGCTGGGACCGTACCTCCGCCTTCCTCGCCGGCAGCCCCGGCGCACTGTCGCAGATCACGATCCTGGCGGTCGAGCGCGGCGCCGATTTGCCGGGCATCGCGGTGGTGCAGACCATGCGCGTCATCATCCTCACCGCGGCGCTGCCGATGGTGCTGGCGATTGCCGGCGTCGCCCCCTCTGCCGCACCGTCGCTGACGACGGCGATCGCCTCGCCGCTCGACCTCGTGGAGCTGGCCGCGGCCTCGCTGGCCGTGGCGCTGGTCCTGCGGCTGATCAGATTTCCGGCGAGCTGGATGTTCGGCGCGATGATCGCCTCCAGCGTGCTGCATGGCGCAGGCTGGGTCGAGGGCGGCCTGCCGGACTGGATGCGGGGCGGGGCGCTGGTCGGCATCGGCGCCCTGATCGGCAGCCGTTTTGCGCGGATGCGGATCAAGACGCTCGCGGGTCATATCCACGCGGCGCTGGGCTCCTTTACCGTAGCCATCGCGGTCTCCGCCGTCTTCGTCGGCATCGTCGCGCTCACCACGCAGGTAAAATTCTCCGACGTCGTCGTCGCCTTCGCGCCGGGCGCGATGGACGCCATGCTGGCGCTGGCCCTGACGCTGCACATCGACCCGATCTTCGTCGGCGCCCACCATTTGTCGCGCTTCGTCTTCGTGACGATCGCAACGCCGGGCATCGTACACCTGTTCGGGCGCACGCAGGACGACGTGGATGATTGACCGTTAGCGCTGCGCCGTCCGCACGAACCCCCACCCGGCGATCGCGGCCATCAGCATCGAGATCAGCACGTTGTAGCCGGCGAGCGAAAGGCCGAGGAAACGCCACTGCACCTCGTCGCAGCGGACCACCTTCACGGTGTCGAGTCGCGAGAACAGATCGCCGGCATTGCCGAGATTGACGACGGGACCGGAGCAATCGGTCGGCCCCTTCCAAAATCCCCATTCGACGCCGGAGTGATAGGCACCGAGACCGGCATTGGCGAGCGTCGCCAGCGCGAGGATCGCAAGTCCGGCCAGCAGCAACGGCCGCGGCGCGCCGGCTCTTGCCGCGAGGCCGGTCAGCAGGCCGAGCGGGATCGCGAGGTAATAGGCGTAACGCTGCTCCAGGCAGAGCGGGCAGGGCAGGATTTCCAGCACGAGTTGGAAGAACCAGGCGCCCGCGATCGTGGCCGCGGCAATCATGGTGACGAGCAGCGCGGCGGTCAGCGCCGGACCGGCGCCGGCCGGCTTGAATGCTGGTATTACGGCACTCTGGGTCGTCACGGCAGCCTCTCTCCGATCGGTCGCACGTCTTAGCTAACTCCGCCCCATGCGGCTGTCGAGAACGGCCGGCATCACTTTGGCGCGGGTTGACCCCGTCCTGTCCATGGCTATAGTCCGCCGGCTTCGCGACGCCCTCCTCCGAGCGGCCGACCGAGGGCCCCTGTGGCGGAACTGGTAGACGCGCTCGACTCAAAATCGAGTTCCGCAAGGAGTGCTGGTTCGATTCCGGCCAGGGGCACCACGCTTCGCCCTTCGGGCTTCGCGTGGCGCGGCCATGCGAAGCCCGAAGGGGTGAAGCGTGTCCGGCGAAGCCTCTTGGCGAAGGCGGACTGGTTCAACGCAGTTCGCTCCCCTAGCCATCGCCGCATCCCCACTGTCTAAACCGGTAGCTTCTTCCATCATCCGAAGGAGCTCACATGAACGACCTGCACCATTGGCTTTCGCAACAGCATCACGGCCTGCGGACCTTCCGGACATTCCAGCAAAAGCTCGAGACGCTCGGCCGGGACGATCCCGCACAGCGCGGTCTGTGCCGCCTGCTCAGCGGTCTCGTCGACGATTATGTCGAGGCGTTCGACGAGGCGCCGCTGCCGGTCGAGATCGCCGACGGCGCCCATCGGCGCCTGCTGACGCTGGTCGGCAGCCTCGATCTCCATGGCGACGCCGCAAGTCGGCTCGCCGACATCAATCGCGTCGCGACCTGCGAATTGTGGCGCTGATCGACGGGAGGCGCACGCTGAAAGCAGACGCTGTCCGCTGTGTTCAAGCTGCCGCAGATCCGAGCGCTGCCGCGAGCACATCGGCCAGGCCGCGGCCGGCGCTGCCGTCTTTGTCCAGGTGCGGATTGTAGATGGTGATCTCGAGGCCGACCGCCTTGCCACTCGCCAGCGCAATCCGCAACGCGGTCGTCAACTCGTCCCACGACAACCCGCCCGGCACGCGAAAGTCGACGGCCGGCATGATGGCGTCGTCGAGACAGTCGGCATCGACATGGATGAAGAAGCCGTCCAGTTCGGCTCGCGTGAGGTGATCGACCGCTTCGCGTGCAGCGGCCTCGACGCCCCTCGCGCGCACAGCGGGGAGGTCAAGCGCCTTGAGCTCGTCGGGAAGCGGCTGGCTTCCGTACTCCTCCTGATCCCGGTGATCGCGATAGGCGAACGCGACAACGTCTTCAGGGCGTACCAGGGGGCCGCGGCCTTCGATGTCGGTCAGAAGCGGCGGACCGTGGCCGGTCGCGAAGGCGAGGTCCATCGAAGCACCCTCACCATTGGGCTCCGCCTCGGGCTGGAAGAAATCGGCATTGCCGTCGATGAAGAACAGGCCGTAGCGGCCACGCCGCCGAAACGCGAGCATCGCGCCCAGCAGGATCGTGCAATCGCCACCCAGTACCACCGGAAACTCGCCCGCGCCAAGCACCGCTTCCAACGCGTCGGCGAGCTTGGGCGACCACGCCGCAATCGCCCTCGCGTTCAATGTGCCGGTCTCGGGATCGGGCACAGGGTCCTTCGGAGGCACCAGCAGCCGCCCGGCACGGCGCGCACCGATCCGCTCCGCAAGACCAAGGTTCAGGAGTTGCTCGGGCAGGCGCTCCACGCCGTCGGTCGCCAGGCCCAACGTGGAAGGCGCTTCGATGATTGCATGGGGAATGGTCGGCATGGGCGCCTTCCGCTCGCGGCTATTTAGCCGAGTAGGTCACCGCCTCGATCTTGTGACCGTCGGGATCGCGGACAAACGCCCCATAGTAATTGGGGTCGTAATTCGACCGCAGCCCCGGCGCCCCATCATCGCTGCCACCATGCTTCAATGCTGACGCGTGAAAACGATCGACCATCGCGCGGTTCTCGACGGCAAAGGCGATATGACTGCCGTTGCCCACGGTCGCGGGTTGTCCATCAATCGGAACCTGAACGCTGAAGTGAAACGTGCCGCTTCCGTAGCCCAGTCCGCCCTCGTCCTCGGCCATCGGCACAATGCCGACGATGGGCAAGACGGCATCGTAGAAGCGCTTCGCGCGTTGAACATCATTCGTCCCGACCGAGACATGATGGATCACGACGACCTCCCCTTCCGGTGCTGTAGCGTAACGGCCCCTTCCGATCGTTGTTCCGTCAGAGCAGCCGTCGGTGCGTCACCGCGAACGATGCAGATGCCGGGAACGCCGCGCCAAAGTGGCGCTTATGTACAAAGGAAGCGAAGCATGGACACACGCGTCAGACATCGCAGGGTTCAGGTCGGACCGGTGGACACGTTCTACCGGGAAGCAGGACCAGAAGGCGCGCCCGTCATTCTCCTGCCGCACGGCTATCCCTGTTCATCCTACGAATTCCGCAATTTGATGCCGAGGCTGGCCGACAAATGGCGGCTGATTGCGCCTGACTATCCCGCCTTCGGCTATAGCGGGACGCCTGATGACTTCGACTATAGCTTCGACGGCTATGCCACCTGGCTCGACCAGTTCGTGACGCGGCTGAAGGTCGAGCGCTTCGTGATCTACCTTCATGATTTCGGCTCACCGATCGGCGCTAGACTCGCGATCATGCGGCCCGAGCGTGTGGTGGCCCAGATCATTCAGAACGGCGACATACCTTACGAAGATGCGCTCGGCCCGAAATACGCCGACATCGAGAAGACCTGGTCGCTGCCCGATCAACAGATGCGTGCTGCGATGAGGGAGGCCGTCACCGAAGACAATTTCCGCGACGAATTCCTCAACGACGTGCGTGCGGATTTGGTTCGTCTCATCGCGCCGGACCTTTGGCAATTGCACTGGTCGCTGATGACCGAGCGAAGGAAGGATGCCATCGCCGACGTTCTGTTCGACCTCAAGGCGAACCGCCAATGGTTTCCCGAACACCGCCGCTATCTCCGGCAGCACAAGCCGCCGACATTGATCGTGTGGGGTCCGCAGGATCACTACATGCCCGAAGCGTCGGCGAAGGCCTATCTGCGCGACCTGCCGGATGCCGAACTGAATCTCCTGGATGGCGGCCATTGGCTGCTTGAGACCAACCTCGATGAGGTCGTTTCGCTGATGCGATCATTCCTCGAACGGATCGGATCCTGACGGCAACGGCAGCCACGCCACTCGGCGCCGGCAATCGCGGCCAGCTTGCCTGATCCCACGGGCCGTTCGACTTCCTCCCGATAGTCCCTATATCGTGCGGCAACGAATGTTGATGCAGCGGGACAGCTTCGATGGCCAGGAGACGCACGACGGATACGGACGCCGACGACCTGCCCCGCTATTTCGTCTGGGTCCGCGGCCTCGAAGGGCCCGAGCCGCAGAAGTGGTTGACGATGGATTTCGGCGTCGGGGACTGGAAGCGGCCGCTGGTGCTGGCCTATCTGGAGCTGCCGGCGGACGAGCGGCAGCTGCCCCTATCGGCGCTGGCACGGCGCTATCCACCGCCGCGTGTGGATTTGTCGTAGACCAGTGGGCGCAGTGCGTTCCGAGCACCGCTGCCATTATCCCAGCGACGGTCGCCACGTTGAAGTGGCCTAATCACGCATTTTGCCTCAATGGGATTATGCGCAAAATGCACCCGTTTTTTAGCGCTCCCGCTCTTGTCGACATCTTGCTCTCCTGCTTCCCGTTCGGCGTCCCGGTGCAATTTCCGGATCTCGCAGCCGATGTGCAGCCTGAATGGCAAAAGACGGTGCGCAGATACATGCCATGAAGATGGGGGTGCCGCGGCCGGGAGGACACACCCGGTGCCATGAACATGGCATGGACCTGCGCGCCACCTTCGCGAGATCGTCCGGCCGCTTGATCCCAGGCGGGACCAACGACAATTCCAAAGAGGTGTTTTATGAAGATTTCAGTTCTTGCCGCGCTGCTGCTCGCTGCCACCGCATTGTCCGCCGCTGCGCAATCCGTCCCGACGCTGCAGGAGCAGATGGCCTGCCGCGGCGATGCCAGCAAATTCTGCGCCGAGCATGTCGGCAAGCCGCCGCAGATGGATGCCTGCCTGCGCGAGAACAAGTCGAAGCTCTCGGACGGCTGCTGCAAGGTCGTGGAGTCTCGCGAGGGATGAACCAGCCTTGCTCTGCTTCCAGCGGAGCGAACCCCGCTTCCGCTTCACCGGGTGTCAGTCGTCGTCCCCGAACAGCCTGATCTGCGGGAAGCCGCTTCGCGAACGGCCTGCATAGTCGCGCGCATCGGAATCCTCGCGGATGTTGCGCGCGACGTCGTCCCAATCGGTGCGGTCGCGCATGCCGCGCGGCTCGCGAGCGTCGTAGTAATGACGGCGCTCGGCCCAGCGCTCGCGTCGCTCGATCCGGCGTCGCTCGGACGCAGCGCGCTTCACGTCGGCATCTCTGGCTTTGGCATAGGCGTTGTCAGCCGACGCGGCCGGGTCGGCCGATGCCTGCTGCTCGGCCGGATTTGCTGCCTTCGGTATTGATGCGATGGCCGGCTTCGGCTGTTGCTTGAGCTGCTCTTTGACCTGTTCCTTGGGCGGCTCGACGGCAGCGGCCTGCGAAGGTGGCGGTGCCGGCGGCGCAGCATTCGCCTGAGCGGGTTGAGGGTCAGGCTTTGCGGCTTCGGGCTTTACAGTTTCAGACTTTACAATTTCAGGCTTGGCTTCGGCCTGCGCCGGCGTGGCGATCATTGCGCCGAAGGCTTGCGATCCGGTGAGATAATTCACGCGTTCCGATGGCGCGTTCGTCGCAGCCGGCGCGCCCGCGGATTCGGCGCGTTGCGCCATCTTGCTGGTGTCCGGGCCCTGTTTGGACGAAACCGGATTCATGATGTTGCCGGCAACGATGCCGCCGCCGAGACCAATGGCGATGGCCGCGATGATGGTTCCGGCACCGACGAAATAGGCTGTCGAGGCGCGCATTGATCCACTCCCTCTTTGGAGCGAGCAACGCACGTTGATTGCCAGATGTTCCTGATACGGAAGCAGTTCCGAAAGGAACTTGCGCGTCAGATCTGCTGCGCCACCTTCTCCAGCCCGATGATGCGGGCGAGCTTGCGCACTTCTTCCTTCTGGTCGTCACGCAGCTGGAACAGCAGCGGCATCGCGGCCGACTTCAGCTGCTGGACCTCGTCGCAATTCGGATCGATTGGCACGCCCGGCGCATTCGGGTTGGAGAGCTTGTTGGCCGAGATTTTGCGGACGACGTTGCGGAGCGCGGTCTCGACCGACGGCCAATAATATTCCTGCGACGACGACAGCTTCAGGCGATCCCTGATGCCCGCGATCTGCGCGTCGGACAGTAGCGTGTAGTTCTTCTGCGGCTGCGGCTTGGCCACGACCTTCGGCTTGGCGGCGGGGACTTCGACGGCGGGAACCTCCGTCGCGGCGGGCGCCTCGTGCACGCTCGGTTTCGGCATCGGGAAGTCGGAGGGCGTGGCGGCCGCAAAAGCCTGGCGCAGCGGCTCGGTCAGCGCCGGGGCCTGGGCCAGCTTGTCGGCAGCGACCTGAACCGGCTCGAAGGCGGCCGAGGCCAACGCCAGGGTGGGAACCAGACGGTCGGCCTTGGCGGCGCGGTTGGCGGCGAGCGGCTTGGCCGGAGGCGTCTGCGAGATCATTTCCGCACTGACACTAGGCACGCTGTCACGGCCGAGAATGGCGGTCGTGGCGGCGCCGAGGACGAGAAAACAGGTCAGCACGGTGATGGTGATGGCTTTGGACAAACGTCCCTCCGGGCGCGGGCGCTTCACGAGTTTGTTAACGTTGCCGAGGAAAAAGGCACGAAATAAGGCTTGAGTGTGCCTTCGTTGCGACAATCGCTATGCCGGCCGCGACACACTGCGAAAAAATCCAACGAAATCAGCTCGCTGCCGAGAGTTCGTAGGCATCCTGGATGTCGGCGACGATCTCGGACGCCTCCCAGACCGCGCGCGGCTCGACCGATTGCAGCGTTACCGTCCAATTGCCGCCTCGGCGGGTGCGGGGGACGCTGACGATGTCGAAGCGGACGTTGCGGCACAGCGGGTGACGCGCCAGCGCGTGGGCCACGCGGACGCGGATTTCATCCAGCGTCGCGGCTGTCTTGCTGTTGAGATAGTCGAAATCCATCGCCTGTCCCTCTCGTCCTGATTGGCGGCCATGAGGGATTCTTGGCGGGCGATGGTTAATCTGCCGTTAAATGGACGGGGCGGAACAGCGCGGGATTAACCGTGGTCGGGTCGCGCCTCGTCTCCCGCACGGCCTACTGCCCGGCGGCCTCGCGATATTCGGCAACTATCCGGGCGACGAGATCGCTGGCGGCGAGCACCTCAGTGACACCGGAGGTCGAGTGCCCGCCGCTCCAGATGTCCCGCCAGCGCTTCGGCCGGCTTTCGCGCGCGGCAACGTCGATATCCTCAGCGATGTCGATCGCTCCATGCGCCGGCAGGTCCTCGGGATCAAGGCCTGCGGCCAGGATCGACGGCCTCAGCATGCTGGTCTGAAGTCCGGTGAACGCGGTGGTGAGCAGGATGTCGTCGGCGCTGCTCTCGACCAGCATCCGCTTGTAGCGGTCGTCCGCCATGCTCTCGCGGGTCGCGATGAACTTGGTGCCCATATAAGCGAGATCACAGCCGAGCACTTCGGCAGCACGCAGCGCGCGGCCGTCGCTGATGCCGCCGGCGAGCACGATGATGCCGTCATAGAATGCGCGGACTGCGCGGACGAAGGCGAATGGATTGAGCCAGCCGGTCTGGCCGCCGGCGCCGGCGGTCAGCAGTACCAACCCGTCGGCACCTGCTTCGGCCGCGCGTTCGGCGTGGCGGATCGAAGCGACATCGGCCAGCACCAATGCGCCGGCATCGTGCAGCGGCTTCAGCACCGGCGCGGGCGAGCCGACCGAGGTGATGACGATCTCCGGCTTGTGCCGCAGCAGCACGGCGAGATCCTGCGCGAGCCGCGCGTTGGAGCGATGCACGATCAGGTTGGGGCAGAGCGGCGCGGCCTCGCGTCCGGTTTGCTCCTCATGCTGCCGCAACCTCGTCTCGATTTCGGTGAGCCAGTCTTCGAGTTGTTCCGTGCCACGGCAATTCGCTGTGGGAAAGCTGCCGATCACGCCGCTCCGGCAGGCCGCGACCATCAGCTCGACGCCCGAGACCAGGAACATCGGCGCCGCGATCAGCGGCAGAGCGAGACGATCGCCGAAACGTTGCAGTCGATCCGATGGCAAGCTCGCCTCCCTGCGCAGGCTTTCATCCCGCAGTCGCTGTGCTAGCGTCATCGGCAACATTGGCACGTCACAAGCCGGCGACAAAGCAACGAGGAAACATATGCCCGATCCGCTCCACGCATCGTCCCCGGCTTGTGCGCAGACGCTACGGGCGCTGTCGCGCCATCCCGATCGCACCGCTTTTGCCTGGCCCGGGGGATCGCTGAGCTATCAGGGCACGATCGACCTGATCGGACGTATCCAGAGCGTGTTCATGCGGCTCGGCCTGCAGCCCGGCGCGCGCGTCGCCTTCCTCACCGCGAACCGCGCCGACACCTGGTGCGCCGGTGTCGCGGCGCAACTGGCCCGGCTCTGCATCACCTGGCTGCATCCGCTGGGGTCGCTCGAGGACCAGCTGTTTCAGCTCGAGGATTCCGAAGCCGAGATGCTGGTGGTCGATGCCGCCGCCTTCCGCGACCGCGGCGGCGAGCTCGCCGCGAGAGCCGGCCGGCTCAAGGCGATCTTCACCATGGGGCCGGCCGGCTACGGCGTCGACCTGTTGGCGGCGATCGAGAATGGGGGACATGCCAGCGCGCAGTGCCTCGCCGGCCCCGACGATCTCGCGACGCTGAACTACACCGGCGGCACCACCGGCAAATCCAAGGGCGCGCTGCGCTATCATCGCGAAAATGCCGGCGCCGCCGGCGCGATCCTCGCCGATTTCGAGATTCCCGAGGCCGCGCGCTATCTCACGGTCGCGCCGATCAGTCACGTCGCAGGCACGAAGGTGCTGCCGACATTGATGCGCGGCGGCACCGTGCACATGCTGAAAGGTTTCGATCCCGAAGCCGTGCTGGCCACGATCGCGCGCGAGCGCATTAACTTCACGCTGTTCGTGCCGACCATGATCTACGTGCTGCTCGATCAGCCCGCGCTGAACAAGACGGATCTCTCCTCGCTCGAGCTGGTGCTCTATGGCGCCTCCGCGATGTCGCCGAGCCGGCTGGTCGAAGGAATCGAACGCATCGGGCCGGTGTTCTCGCAGCTTTACGGCCAGACCGAATGTTATCCCGTCTCGGTGCTGCGCAAGGCGGACCACGATCCCAGGAGGCCCGAGCTGTTCCTGTCCTGCGGCTTTCCGATCGCGGCCTGCGAGGTCAGGATCCTCGACGACGACGACCAGGAGGTGAAGACGGGCGAGGCCGGCGAGATCTGCGTGCGCGCCCCGCACGTGATGGCGGAGTACTGGAAGCGGCCCGACATCACCGCCGAGACGCTTAGGAACGGTTGGGTCCACACCGGCGACATCGCGCGCCAGGACGAGCGCGGCTACATGTTCATCCTCGACCGCAAGAAGGACATGATCGTCTCCGGCGGCTTCAACATCTTCCCGCGCGAGGTCGAGGACGTGCTGTCGCAACATGCCGACGTCGCGATGGTCGCCGTCGTCGGCATTCCCGACGAGAAATGGGGCGAGGCCGTCACAGCCGTCGTCGTGCCGCGCGAGGGCGCCAGGCCCGATCCGGACGAACTGATCAACCTCGTGAAGGCACGGAAAGGCTCGGCGCATGCACCAAAGCAGATTCAGTTCGTCAAACAGCTGCCGATGACCGGCGTCGGCAAGGTCGACAAGAAGGTACTGCGTGCGGGCTTCTGGAGCGGACGGGACCGGATGGTGGGGTAAATACCCCGGAATTCTACGGTGTTGTTGTGGCCGGGACACCACAATGTGCAACGGAGTACGCGCCGGCGACACCCGCACGATTGCTCGCGAATCCGGGAATCAACTAGACCGCTGACGGGGCTGGGAAGCGGAGTAGGACATGAGAGTCGCTTCCCTGGAAAGTGCAGTCGCCGCGATTACGTTGATCACGGCTATCATCGTGATGCTGTGGGGGATCAAGATCTTCTACGGCATGTGAACTGGCAGGATGCCGGTGTCGAACACGACCAAGCATCCCTTCCGCGGCGGCGGAAGCCTGCCGTTCAATCGGCTCAGGGCGCGGTCACGTTGCGGGCCGTTACGCTCACCGCTTCTCGATCACGAGACTCTGCACCGCACGGCCGAAATAGCCTTGCCTGTCGGCAAGACGTGACATCGCAAGGCCGGCGCCGTCGGGGCCAATCCAGGATTCACCGTCGAGCAATATCCACTCGCCGACCGGCTGGCGCGAAAAGCTCACGGTGAGATCGGCGTTGATGTAGGTCCAGGCGCGGAAGTCGAGCGTTGAGGCCGTGCCGTTGGAGAAGTCGGCGGCGACCACGGCGCGCATCGCCTGCGAGATGGCCTCGCCTTCGATGAGCGGATGGTCGACGCGAAACCAGATCGCGCCCGCGCCGGCCTGGCCGAAGCGGCCGCGCGCGGCGCGCATCGAGACGGATCGCACGAACGGGCTGGTGGCGGCGTGACCGTCCTCGACCAGCGAGTCCTCGGGTGACGGCAACGTCACCGGCAGCTCTTTGACGTCAGCGGGCAGCGTCTGCGCCTGCGCCTTGATCTTGAGCACGGTGGCACCGACCACCTGCACGCCATCCGCCAGCAGCTTGATCTCGCAGAGCTGGATCTTGCGGCCCTCACGCAGGATTTCGGTCGCAATCGTGAGCGGCGCGACCGGCACCGGACGCATCAGGTCGATGGTCACGCGCGCGATGTTCATCAGCACCGGTGTCGGGATGCGTTCGGCCGCCCACGTCACCAGCGACGCCGGCGCCGAACCATGCTGCATGCGCCGGTCCCAGGGACCGGCTGCATCCGGGCTGGTGACGACGTTGTTGCCGTCGACGCGATAGATGGCGGACATCGGTTCAATCAGTCTCGGTTGACGTTCCCCGGACGCTGCCCAGCGCCTGGCGGTGCGCTGCTGATCCGGGGTCCATAATTTAGCACGATGGGTCCCGGCTCTGCGGGGTAGCGTTGCACGCTGCAGCGTGTCCGGGACACGAGAGGGTCACAACGGCGGATCGATCGCTTCCTCGTATTCCTTTTTGAAGCGCGCGATCAGGTCGGCGGCGGGTACGATGCCGTCGACGCTGCCGATGCCCTGGCCGCTTCCCCAGATCTCCTTCCAGGCCTTCGGCTTGGCGCGCTCACCGGAGGCGTCGGTGCCGAAGTTCATCTTGGAGGGATCGGAAGTCGGCAGGTCTTCCGGATCCATGCCGGCGGCGAGGATCGAGGGCTTCAGATAATTGCCGTGCACGCCGGTGAAGAGATTGGAATAGACGATGTCGTCGGCGCTCGAGCCCGCGATCATCTCCTTGTACCTGTCGACCGCGTTGGCTTCCTTGGTCGCGATGAAGGCGGAGCCGATATAGGCGAAATCTGCGCCGAGAATGCGCGCCGCACGGATCGCCTTGCCGTTGCCGATCGCCCCCGACAGCGCGATCGGACCGTCGAACCACTTCCGCGTCTCGGCGACGAAAGCGAGCGGCGAGATGGTGCCGGCATGGCCGCCGGCGCCGGCCGCGACCAGGATCAGGCCGTCGGCGCCCTTCTCGATGGCCTTGTGCGCGAATTTCTGGTTGATCACGTCGTGGAAGACGATGCCGCCCCAGCCGTGCACAGCCTGGTTCAGTTCCTCGCGCGCCCCGAGCGAGGAGATGATCATCGGCACCTTGTACTTGGCGCAGAGCTGCATGTCGTGGTCGAGACGATTGTTCGACTTGTGCACGATCTGGTTGACCGCAAACGGCGCCGACGGCCGCTCGGGATGCGCGCGGTCATAGGCCGCGAGCTCTTCGGTGATCCGCGCCAGCCACTCGTCGAGCAGCTCCGGCGGCCGCGCGTTCAGTGCCGGAAACGAGCCGACCACGCCCGCCTTGCACTGCGCGATCACGAGGTCGGGCACCGAGATGATGAAGAGCGGCGAACCGATCACGGGGATCGACAGGCGTCCCTTGAACAAGGCAGGCATGGACATTGCGGAACGATCCTCTCTTGGCGCTCAAAAATTGAAGATTGGAATGATACCAACAAGGCAATCTTTCCACTGTCAAGTATTGCGTTTTGACGCCGTGGCCGATGGGGTCGGCGCAATTCCAAATGGCGGAATTCCTAGCCGTCCGCTTCTCCGTCATTGCAAGCGAAGCGAAGCAATCCAGACTGTTTCCGCGGAGGTAGTCTGGATTGCTTCGTCGCAAGAACTCCTCGTAATGACGCCGCGAGAGCTGCTTACAATCAACCGCTACGCGATCAAATCCGGATTGATCAGCCGCTCGAACGAGAACATCTCGTCCCATCTCTCCTGCGTCAGCAGCTTGCGTTCGATCACGACGATCTGGTGCAGCGACTTGCCGCTCTTGTAGCCCTCGCGCGCGATCTCGGCGCATTGCTTGTAGCCGAGCAGCGGCTTCAGCACGGTGACGATGCCGAGCGAGTTCAGCACCATGTTGCGGGTATGCTCCTCGTTGGCGGTGATGCCCACGACGCAATTCTCGCGCAGGCTGTTGACGGCACGCTCCATGGTTCGGATCGAGAAGAACAGCGCGAACGAGATCACCGGCTCCATCACGTTGAGCTGGAGCTGGCCGGCGGAAGCCGCCAGCGTCACCGTGGTGTCGAGGCCGATGACCAGGAAGCTGGTCTGGTTGACCACCTCGGGGATCACCGGATTGACCTTGCCGGGCATGATCGAGGAGCCCGGCTGAAGCTGCGGCAGGTTGATCTCGTTGAAGCCGGCGCGCGGGCCCGAGGCGAGCAGGCGGATGTCGTTGCAGATCTTGGTCAGCTTGCTGGCGGTGCGCTTGAGGACGCCAGAGAGCTGCACATAGGCGCCGGTGTCGGAGGTCGCCTCGACGAGATCACCGGCGAGGATGAAGTCGACACCGGTCAGCGCACTCAGATGCCGGACCGCGAGTTTTGGATAGCCGACGGCGGCCGTGACCGACGTGCCGATCGCGGTCGCGCCGAGATTGATCTCGCGCAGCAGGGCGCGCGCCTCGGAGATGCGGTCGACCTCCTCGCCGATCGTGGTGCCCCATCCCCGGAATTCCGCACCGAGCGACATCGGCACCGCGTCCTGGAGATGCGTGCGTCCCATCTTCAGCACGCGGTCGAACTCGCGGCCCTTGGCGAAGAACGCCTCCTGGAGCTGGCGCAGCGCCGTCATGTAGCTCTCGAGCCGCAGGATCAGCGCCAGCCGAAAGGCGGTCGGATAGGTGTCATTGGTGGACTGGCCGTAATTGACGTGATCGTTGGGGCTGACATGCTGATAGTCGCCCTTGCCGAAGCCGAGCGATTCCAGCGCGAGGTTGGCGATCACCTCGTTGGCATTCATGTTGGTCGACGTGCCGGCGCCGCCCTGGATGAAGTCGGTGACGAACTGGTCCATCATGTCGCCGGCGATGACGCGATCGCAGCCCAGGATGATCGCGTCCGCGACTTTGGCGTCGATCGCGCCGAGATCGCGATTGGCCATGGCGGCGGCCTTCTTGACGTAACCAAGTGCCTTCACGAAGTAAGGCTCCTGGTTCATCGGAATGCCGGTGATGTGGAAGTTCTCCTTACCCCGGATGGTCTGAACGCCGTAATAGATATCGTCGGCGATCTCGCGCTGTCCGAGGAAATCCTGCTCCGTACGGCTCATGAGCGCTCCTTGTTGCATGCGCGCGAGGCCATGATCGTCAGTTCTGGCACAGCGCGCTGGTCACGAATGTGTCGGTGCGGCAATCGTCCGGCTTGCGCTGCCGGCCCGGAATCAGAACCTTGGCCGAGCATTTCTCGGCGGAATCGGCGTTCAAGCTCTTACCTTCCTTATAGCCCTTGCTCTGGCAGAGCTGGTCAGCGGCCTGCTTGCAGTCGGGCGCGCCGTTCGACGAGGCCGGACAGGCCACGCGCCCCGACACCATGGTGGACGGCTTCGCCAGCCGCGACAGATCGTTCATGGTCTCGCTCGGGCTTTTGATCGGCGGCAGGATCGAGGGCAGCTTGTCGAACAGCTTCCCCATCTCGTTGATCAGCCCGGGATTTTCCTCCCGCGGCGGAGCCAATGGCGCGGGCGTCGACGGCGGCGGCGCGGCCTGCGCCCCCGGCGCCTGGAGGCCGAGCGTCGGCGGTGCAGATTGCGTCCATCCGTTCCCGCCATTGAGCAGGAGCAGCAGCGCCGCTGAAATCAGCGTTTCGAACCGCACCGCCGGATTGCCGGATCGACCCATCATGGTGGCAACGTAGCCGATGCCGGCGCCGCGGCAAAGCGCCACGGTGCTCTCGCATGAGCATGATCTTCGCGAAGGCGACCCGCGCTCGACGCGAGAGGGCTGCTTCACGCTTCGCGCTGACGCAGCCCTCCGGGGGCTCGGATGACGCTAGATCAACTTGATCGCAATCACGAAGCCGAGCACCAGCACGATGGCGCCGAGCGCGACCCACAATCCGAGATGCCGTTCGATCCTGACCCTGATCCAGTCGCCATAGCGATTGAGCAGGATCGCGACGACGAAGAAGCGTCCGCCGCGCGCGACGATCGAGCACAGGATGAACAGGAGGATGTTGTAGCCGGCAAAGCCCGAGGTGATGGTGACGAGCTTATAGGGGATCGGCGTCAATCCCTTGAGCAGGATGATGACCGCGCCCCACTCCGCATAGGAGGCGCGGAAGGCATCGACCTTGTCGGCGAGGCCGTAGACCTGGATCAGCCATTGGCCGACCGAGTCGAACAGCAGCGCGCCGATGGCGTAGCCGACCACGCCGCCGAGCACCGAGGTGACGGTGCAGACCGCGGCATAGAACCAGGCGCGTTCCGGTCGCGCCAGTGACATCGGAATCAGCATCACGTCCGGCGGGACCGGAAAGAAGGAGCTTTCGGCAAAAGACACAATGCCCATGATCCAGAGCGCATAGGGCTTGTGGGCGGCGTCGATGCACCAGTCGTAGATACGTTTCAGCATGGCGCCGCGATGAAGCACCATGGGACGGATTTGTCCATGCCGAGATTGAGGCGAATTATGACGTTTCTAGAGCATGATCGGGAAACGTGCGCGGCGCCTTTCCGAAAAGAGCATGCTCAAACAAAAGGCTAGGCGCGATGGCCCATTCATCCTGATCTGACCGCGCCTCAATGGCGCTTGCGCGCCCCGCGTCCTTCGAGCGCGACAATTGGCCGCCTGGCGGAAACGCGCGGTGACGCGACTTTGGGCAGCTTCATCGGTGATTTCGGCAACTTCTCGGCAATGCCGAGCATGTCCTCACGCCGGGTCATCTCCTGCCAGACGTCCTCGGGGCGTACCCCGGCCGAGGCCCACAGCACCGTGAGATTGTAGAGCAGATCGGCGCTTTCCCGGATCACGGCCTCGCTGTCGCGATTGACCGCATCGATCACGACTTCGATGGCCTCTTCGGCCAGCTTCTTCGCCATTTTGGAAGGACCGCGCTGAAACAGCCGGGCCGTGCGCGATGTTGCCGGATCAAGGTCTCTGGCCGCGAGCACAGCCAGATATAGCCGCTCAAGCGAATCACTCATGTACTCAAAACTACTCTAAACCAATGGCGAGCGCGTTAACGCGCGACAATAAAAGCAGAAAACGGGCCGCCGCCAAGCGCGACGGCCCGTCATGGTCAACCCTTCGCTGCGGGCTAGTAGCAATTCTGGTAGTAGCCCTGGCCGCAATACTCGGACGGAGCGGTGCCGCCATAGCGCTGATACTGGAAGTTCGGGCCCGGACCATAATAGGGGCCGTAGGCAGGCGCGCTGTAATAGGCGGGGCCGCCGTAATAGCCGTAGCCCGGACCGTAATCATAGGCGTAGGCATCGCGGCTGGCGGCGATGGCGAGACCCGTGCCGATGGCAGCGAAAGCCGCAGCTGCGGCCACGCCGCCTCCACCACGATGCCAGTGGCGGCCGCCCGCATATGATGCGGTCGGGGCAATCGTGGTCAGCGCCAGCACCGCGGCGGTAGCAAGAACGGCCTTTCGGCCCGCAAACTTGGAGAATCGCTCGAACATGTCTTGGGCCCTCCTTTGGGACCTGGAACGGACGCCTGCGGACAGGCTCATGGCCTACAAACCCGCATGACCTAAGTTGGGTTCCCCAACCCCAACGCAAGCTGAACAGGGTTGCGTAACGATGCCGCAACACCGCTCATCCTCCGTTCATGTTGACGCGGAGAGACTGACTGCCGGCCGGCGCTGCAGGCGTCACGAAACCATCACAATGCGGGACCGGCACCACCGATGTCGGAATTCAAGACGATCACGCTTCGTTGCCTGCTGGCCTTCTCGATCTCGCTTGCGGCGCTGATTGCACGCGATGTCGGCGCGGCCGAGACCGCCGCGCCCTCCGTCGCGATTCACTTCACCTTCGACCGTCCGCTGGACGCGAGCATGGCGCCGTTCTTCCTGGCCGCGAAGGATGGCAGCTTCGGCGCCGAGCATCTCAGCGTGACCTTCAACACCGTCGCCGGATCGCCGGAAGCGCTCGCGCGCGTCGCCAAGGGCGACAGCGAGCTCGCGCTCGTCGACATCAACGAGTTGATCCGCTTTCGCGACAAGGACCATGCGCCGCCGGTCAAGGCCGTGTTCGTGCTGTTCAACCGCGCACCCTACGCGATCGTCGCGCGCAAGAGTCGCGGCATCCAGCTGCTGCCCGACCTCGACGGCAAGACCGTCGGCGTTGCCGACGGCGATCTGTCGATGCGGCTATGGCCGGCGCTGGCGCAGCAGAACGGAATCAATGCATCGCGCATCAAATTCCACAAGATCAGCGCGGCGGTGCGCGAGCCGATCCTTTCCGCGGGCCAGGTCGATGCAGTCGCGGGCTTCAGCTACCTCTCGGCGGTGAACCTGCGCGACCGCGGCGTGCCTGGAGCCGATCTCGTCGTGCTCCGCTATGCGGACTATGGCTGCGAAGCCTATGGCTTTGCCGTGGTGGTCAATCCCGCCTTCGCCGCAGCAAAGCCGGATGCCGTGAAGGGCTTCGTCCGCGCCTTGATCGCTGGCATCAACGCCACCGTCAGGGAGCCCGCCCGCGCGGCGGAGGAGGCCGCGAGCCGCATCGATGACGGCGACCGCAACCTGGAGCTGGAACGCCTGCGCACCGTCCTCGCCGACAACATCGTGACCGACGAGGTCAGGCACAGCGGTCTCGGCAGCGTCGACCGGGCGCGATTCGAGCGGTCGATCGGGCAGATCGCGCAGGAGTTCAAATTCCGGAAACGTCCGGCAGCGGGCGAGATCTTCGACGACCAATTCCTGCCGCCGGTGGCGGGGCGGCTGATCAACTGAGCAAAACCGAAAGCTTCCGCTGTATCTCGCGGGCGATTGCTGCTTAGAATATAGGCTCCATCTTCGCCGAGTCCTTCGCCCGCATGTCCATCTTCCGTCTCTACACCCGCGTTCTCGAGCTGCTCGGCAAGGAGGCGCGGCTGGGCTGGCTGCTCGCGGTCGCCAATCTCCTGCTGGCAGCTTCGCAATTCGCCGAGCCCGTGCTGTTCGGCCGGATCGTCGACGTGCTCTCGGGCAAGACCGTCGCCGGCTCCAACTCGGCCTGGCCGTTCCTGGCCGCCTGGGTCGCGTTCGGGCTGTTCACCATCGCCTGCAGCGCGCTCGTGGCCCTGCAGGCCGACCGGCTCTCGCACCGCCAGCGCCAGGCGGTGCTGACCGATTATTTCGAGCACATCCTGCAACTGCCGCTGACCTTCCACTCCGGCACCCATTCGGGCCGGCTGATGAAGGTCATGCTCAACGGCACGGATGCTTTGTGGCGGCTCTGGCTCGGCTTCTTCCGCGAGCATTTCGCCGCGATCCTCTCGGTCGTGGTGCTGCTGCCGCTGTCGCTGTACCTGAACTGGCGGCTGGCGATCCTGCTGTTCGTGCTCTGCATCGTCTTCACCGCGCTGACGACCTTCGTGGTGCGCAAGACCTTCGGCATGCAGATGGAGGTCGAGGAGCATTACAGCGAACTGTCCGCGCGCGCCTCCGATGCGCTCGGCAACGTCGCGCTGGTGCAGAGCTTTGTCCGCATCGAGTCCGAGGTGAAGGGCCTGCGCTCCGTCGCCGACGAGCTGCTGGCCGCACAGATGCCGGTGCTGTCCTGGTGGGCGCTCGTCACCGTCATCACGCGCGCCTCCACCACGATCACGGTGCTCGCCATCTTCACGCTCGGCATCGCGCTGCACGACCAGGGGCTGACATCCGTCGGCGAGATCGTGATGTTCGTGAGCTTCGCGACGATGCTGATCCAGAAGCTCGAGCAGGTCGTCAGCTTCGTCAACAACGTGTTCATGGAAGCTCCGCGCCTGCGCGAGTTCTTCAATGTGCTCGACGCCGTACCCGCGGTGCACGACCGGCTAGATGCGATCGATGCCGGCAGACTGTCGGGCCTCGTCGAGTTCAACGACGTCACGTTCTCCTATGACGGCAAACGCCCGGCGATCGAGGACCTCACCTTCACGGCGCTGCCCGGGCAGACCATCGCGCTCGTCGGTCCCACCGGCGCCGGCAAGTCGACGGCGATAGCGCTGCTGCACCGCGCCTTCGATCCGCAGTCCGGCTTCATTAAGATCGACGGCATGGACGTGCGCGGCGTGACGCTGACCTCGCTGCGGCGGAACATCGGCGTCGTGTTCCAGGAGGCGCTGCTGTTCAACCGCTCGATCGCGGAGAATTTGCGCGTCGGTAAGCCGGATGCGACCGAGGCCGAGATGCGCAAGGCCGCCGAGCGGGCGCAGGCGCTCGACTTCATCGAGCGCAGCGGCGGCTTCGAGACCAATGCCGGCGAGCGCGGCCGCATGCTGTCTGGCGGCGAGCGGCAGCGACTGTCGATCGCCCGCGCGCTGCTGAAGGATCCCCCGATCCTGATCCTGGACGAGGCGACCAGCGCGCTCGACGCCATCACCGAGGCCAAAGTGAATGCTGCTCTCGACGAAGTGATGAGGGGCCGCACCACTTTCGTGATCGCCCACCGCCTCTCCACCATCCGCAACGCGACGCGGATCCTGGTGTTCGAGAACGGCCGGGTGATCGAAAGCGGAACTTTCGATGAACTCGTGGCTAAAGGCGACCATTTCGCCGAGCTCGCCAGGGCCCAGTTCATGGTTCAGGAACACGCACGGGCCAGCGTGACGGCGGCCGAGACTGCGGCGACGGCAGCCAAGTCCCCGTAACAAGTCCCGATAGCATCGTCGAAATTCGGCCTATTTCATTGCGGAATACCCCATCGGTCCCCCTATTCTCGACGCATCAGCCGGTATAGGTTTGCGACGCCGCAAGCGGCGGCGCTGGATTTCAAAACCGAACATCAGATCACGAGAACCGACCGTATCAGGCGGATCTCCAAGGACCGGAATCGGATAGTGCACGCCCTTCGCCCGCTGCTTCGCAAATCGCTGTTCAACCTGTTCGCCGCTGGCCTCGCATGCGCCGCATTGCTCGCGCCACGCGCGGCGAGCGCCGAAGCGCTGCTGCTGATCGAGGCCGACAGCGGCAAGGTGTTGCAGGCGGAGAACGCGACCATTCCCTGGTACCCCGCTTCCGTCACCAAGATCATGACGACCTATGTGACGCTGCGGGCGGTCAAGGAGGGCAGGCTCACGCTGGACACGCTGCTCACGGTGTCGCCGACCGCAGCCTCGCAATCGCCGTCCAAGATGGGTTTCCCGCCGGGAACGCAAGTCACCGTCGACAACGCGCTGAAGATGATGATGGTCAAGTCGGCGAACGACATGGCCGTGGTGCTCGCCGAAGGCGTCGGCGGCTCGGTCGACGGCTTCTCCGCGATCATGAACGACACCGCGAGGAAGCTCGGCATGACGCAGACGAGCTACGTCAATCCGAACGGCCTGCCCGCCGACGGCCAGGTCACCTCCGCGCGCGATCTGGGAATCCTGGCGCGCGCCTTTCTGCGCGACCTGCCGGAATACGAGTATTTCGTGCACATCCCGGCGATCCGCTTCGGCAAGCGCGTCACCGGCAATTTCAACAAGCTGATCGGCCGCTATCCCGGCGCCGACGGTTTCAAGACCGGCTTCATCTGCGCCTCCGGCTACAACCTCGTGGCCTCGGCGACGCGCAACGGCCGCCGGCTGATCGCGGTGGTGCTGGGCGCCAATTCCGGCACCGCGCGCGCGGTGAAGGCGGCGCAGCTGCTCGAGCGCGGTTTTGCTCAAGACAATCTCACCTGGCTGCGTCCTTCGCTCGGCGCCGTCGACAATCTCGTGCCGGTCGACGCCTCGCCGCCGAACCTGCGCGACGAGATGTGCGGGCCTCACCGCAAGCGCCCCGCCAGCGACGACGACGGTGCACTGATTGCGGTCAATGGCGGCGCCACCTCCGGATCGGCCTCGGCCACCGGCGGCGAAGCCCAGATCTCGTTCTTCACCGCCGGACTCCAGCCGCCGATGATGAAGGCCTCCGAGCTGTTGGCCTCGGCGCCGGCTGCGACCGAGCCCGTGCTGGTCTATACCGGCCCGACCCGCACCGGCACGGCCTTGATCGCCGCGGTCGCGGCCGACGCCGACCAGCAGACCGCGTCCAAGCCGCGTGGCAAGAAGTCGCGCGTTGCCAAGAAGCCGGACGCTGCCGACAAGCCGGCAGAGAAGCCAAAGGACACCAAGACGGCAGCGGCGAAGCCCGACGCCTCTAAGCCGGCCACCGCCAAGCCAGTTGCCTCCAAGCCCGATGCCAAGAGCGACACAAAGACCGCTGCCAAGCCGACCGGGGCCAAGCATGCCGCGGCCAAGCACGAGGCAGCGGCAAAACCGGCCGAAAAGCCGGCGGCAGCCGGCGACCAGGCTCCCAAGCCCGCCAAGCCCAAGGCAGCGACCAACCCCGCCGCGACCAAGCCCGCGGCCAAGCCGGCCAACAACAGTTAACGCCTCCTCGAAGCCGGAGCTCGCCCGCACTTCGCACTTGCGGCAGCGCGGTTTGCGATGATTCCAGTGGCTACTCTCCGACCTTTGCCCTAAGCCTCAACCGCTTGCCACCCGTTCCGGCAAGCTCGATACTGGCGACAATGAGGCAAGCCCGAGACACAACGGGCTCAGCGAGATGAGGGGAGAGTTTCCATGGAGCGCATCTGGCTCAAGCAATATCCGCCCGGCGTACCTGCCGATATCGAGCCGACGCAATACGCATCGCTGGTCGACCTGCTGGAGGAGAGCTTCACCAAGTTCGCCGACCGCAAGGCGTTCATTTGCATGGACAAGTCGATCAGCTATCGCGACCTTGACCAGATGTCGGTCGCGCTCGCCGCCTATTTGCAGGGCCGCGGGCTGCAGCGCGGCGCGCGCGTCGCGCTCATGATGCCGAACGTGCTGCAATATCCGGTCGCAACCGCGGCCGTGCTGCGCGCCGGCTACGCGGTGGTCAACGTCAATCCGCTCTACACCCCGCGCGAGCTCGAGCACCAGCTCAAGGATTCCGGCGCCGAAGCCATCATCGTGCTGGAGAACTTCGCACACACCGTCGAGCAGGTGATCGCCAAGACGGGCGTGAAGCATGTCATCGTCGCCAGCATGGGCGATTTGCTCGGCTTCAAGGGCGTGATCGTCAATCTCGTCGTCCGCCGCGTCAAGAAGATGGTACCGGCCTGGTCGCTGCCGGGCGCGGTGTCCTTCAACGACGCGCTCTCGGCCGGCCGCGGCATGAGCTTCAACAAGCCGAAGCTGTCGCCCGGTGACGTCGCCTTCCTGCAATATACCGGCGGCACCACCGGCCTTTCCAAGGGCGCGACCCTGCTTCACCGCAACATCGTCGCCAACGTGCTGCAGAACGACGCCTGGCTCCAGCCGGCGCTCGCCGCGCCGCCGCATGTCGATCAGCTCATGATCGTCTGCGCGCTGCCGCTCTATCACATCTTCGCACTGACGGCCTGCTACCTGCTCGCGGTGCGCGCCGGCGGCTGCAATCTGTTGATTCCCAATCCGCGCGACATCGCGGGCTTCGTCAAGGAGCTGGCGAAATATCAGGTCAACAGCTTCCCGGCCGTGAACACGCTCTACAACGGGTTGATGCATCATCCCGACTTCAAGAAGCTCGACTTCTCCAAGCTGAAGATCTCCAACGGTGGCGGCATGGCCGTGCAGCGCCCCGTGGCCGACCAATGGAAGGCGATCACCGGCTGCTTCATCGCCGAGGGGTACGGCCTGTCGGAGACCTCGCCGACGCTGACCTGCAATCCGGCAACGGCAACCGAGTTCACGGGTACGATCGGCATCCCCGTGCCGTCGACTTACATCTCGATCCGCGACGATGACGGCAACGAGGTGCCGCTTGGCCAGGCCGGCGAAATCTGCGCCCAGGGCCCGCAGGTGATGTCGGGCTACTGGAATAGGCCGGAAGAGACCGCAAAGGTGATGACTGCGGACGGTTTTTTCCGCACCGGCGACATCGGCATCATGGACGAGAAGGGCTACACCAAGATCGTCGACCGCAAGAAGGACATGATCCTGGTCTCCGGCTTCAACGTCTACCCCAACGAGATCGAGGAAGTGATCGCGAGCCATCCGGGCGTGCTCGAATGCGCCGTGATCGGCATCCCCGATTCCAAATCGGGCGAGGCAGTGAAGGCCTTCATCGTGAAGAAGGACCCGAATCTCACCGCGGAAGCCGTCATCAAGTTCTGCCAGGAGCAGCTCACCGGCTACAAGGTGCCCAAGCACATCGAATTCCGCAACGACCTGCCGAAGACCAATGTCGGCAAGATCCTGCGCCGGCAGCTGCGCGACGAGAAGAAGGCGGAGGCGGCGTAAGGCCGCTTTCCATCCATGCTGGAATCTGGCGACATCACGCCTTCAGGCATTCTCGCCTTCTGGCGCGAGGCCGGCCGGGAGCGCTGGTACAAGCGCGATGACGCGTTCGACGCGGAGATTAGGCGCCGCTTTCTGGCTTTGTGGCAGAAGGCGGCCGCCGGCGAGCTTGCGTCATGGGAGACGAGCGACGAGGGCGCGCTCGCGCTCGTCATCGTGCTCGACCAATTTCCCCGCAACATGTTTCGCGGCACGCCGCAGGCTTTTGCCAGCGATGTGCAGGCGCGTGACGTCGCCCGCCGCGCCATTGCGCGCGGCGTCGATCGCAGGGTCGATCCCATCCTGTTCGAATTCCTCTATCTGCCCTTCATGCATTCCGAGCACCTGGCCGACCAGCTGCACTGCGTCGCGTTGTTTGAGAACACCGACAATGTCGAGAACCTAAAATACGCGCGCGAGCACGCCGACATCATCGAGCGGTTCGGCCGTTTCCCCCACCGCAACAATGTCCTCGGCCGCGACAGCACGGAGGCGGAGCAGGCCTTCCTCGATGGCGGCGGGTTTGCCGGCTGATGACATCGGGGTGAACGGGCCGCCACCCTCGCCGCTTCCGCCGCCGGCAATATTGTGCAGGCCCGCGCCACGGTCTAAAAAGCGGGACCGAAATTCAGGGAGACTGACGATGGCGATCCAGACTGGCGACAAGCTGCCCGAGGCGAAATTCCGCGTGATGACGGCGGAAGGCCCGCAGGTGAAGACCACCGACGATATCTTCAAGGGCAAGAAGGTGGCGCTGTTCGCGGTGCCGGGCGCCTATACCGGCACCTGCCACAAGATGCACCTGCCGAGCATCTTCCTCAACGCCTACGCCATGAAGGACAAGGGCGTCGACACCATCGCCATCGTCTCCGTCAACGACGCCTTCGTCATGAACGCCTGGAAGCGCGACACCGACCAGCGCGACGAGGCCATCTTCCTCGCCGACGGCAATGCCGAGTTCGCCAAGGCGATCGGCATGGAGCTCGACGCCTCCGCCAACGGCCTCGGCATCCGCTCCAAGCGCTATTCGATGCTGGTCGAGGATGGCGTGGTGAAGAAGCTGAACCTCGAGGCGATGCCGGGCAAGGTCGAGGTCTCCGGCGGCGATACGCTGCTCGGGCAGCTCTGAGCTTTAGTCGTCCGTGAAGAAGGACTAAGCCACTGATCGGGAATCTCGATTTGGGCTAAGGGGCATTTCCAGATTGCAAGGTTTTGATGCTTTGGGCGTCAGAACCTTGCGATTTGGTTTTCGTGGATTCCCTCGAAGCGGGAAGCATGATTCCTTGTCTGCATCGGAGGGAACGATGCGGCCGAAGAAGCACAAGACGACGGGATCGAACGATCTGTTCCGGGCTCGGCTCGACCAGATCATCAATATGAAGCACGAGCTGGTTCTGCTCGCCGGCAAGGTCGATTGGGACTGGATCGACGGCGAGATCGCGCCGCTCTACAGCGAGAACGGCAGGCCCGGGATCGAGACGCGCTTCATGATCGGTCTGCTGTTGCTCAAGCACATTTACGGGCTGTCCGATGAGGAGGTGTGCGAGCGCTGGGTCCATGACCCATACTTCCAGTTCTTCACCGGGGAAGAGTTCTTTCAGCACACGTTCCCGCACGAGCGCTCGGACCTGAGCCATTGGCGCAAGCGGCTTGGCGACAAGCTGGAGTTGCTGCTGGCCGAGAGCTTGCGGGTAGCGCACGAGGCCGGTGCATTACGCAGCCAGGACCTCAAGCGGGTTACGGTCGACACCACGGTGCAGCCGAAGGCCATCACCTTTCCGACCGATGCCAAGCTGCTGCATGCGGCCATCAAGGGGCTCAACCGCCTGGCGATCAGGCACGGCGTCAGGCTGCGGCAATCCTATGCTCGCATCGCCAAGGCCGCCGCGATGATGGCCGGCCGCTACGCCCATGCCAAACAGTTCAGGCGGCATCAGCGGCAGTTGCGTATCCTGCGTAGCCGGCTGGGCCGGATCATCCGCGACATCCGCCGCAAGATCGAAGGCCAGCCAGCACTGGAGCAGGCGTTCGCCCTCCCGCTCGGCCGGGCCACGCAGATCCGCTCGCAGCAGCAGCGCCAGCGCGGCTGGAAGCTCTATTCCTTCCATGCCCCGGAAGTGGAGTGCATCGGCAAGGGCAAGGCCAGCGCGCCTTACGAGTTCGGCGTGAAGGCCTCCATCGTCACCAACAACCGCCGGGCTCCCGGTGGCCTGTTCGTGCTGCACGCCAGCGCACTGCCCGACAACCCCTACGACGGTCACACCTTGCGGGACGTCATTGACCGCACCGAGACACTCACCGGCTGTCCGATCGAGCGGGCCTATGTCGACAA
Source organism: Bradyrhizobium daqingense (assembly GCF_021044685.1). Taxonomy (NCBI): domain Bacteria; kingdom Pseudomonadati; phylum Pseudomonadota; class Alphaproteobacteria; order Hyphomicrobiales; family Nitrobacteraceae; genus Bradyrhizobium; species Bradyrhizobium daqingense. The sequence goes on along the minus strand of NZ_CP088014.1, from coordinate 1,865,995 downwards.
GGGATACCGCGGCCACGACGCACAAAATCCCCGTCGCGTCTTCATCTCCGGCCAGAAGCGCGGCGTTTTCGGTGTCATCAAGCGCGAGCTGCGCCGCCGCTCCGCCATCGAGCCCATCATCGGACACCTGAAGGCGGAAGGCCACCTCGGGCGCTGCTACCTCAAAGGCCGCGCCGGCGATGCCGCCAACGTCGTCCTCTCAGCCGTCGGACACAACTTCCGCCGCATCCTCGCCTGGCTGAGATATCTCTTGTGCCTGTTCCTGGCCCAGCTATGGCGCACGCTCGCCCGGCCAGCCTCGATCAATCCGGCTTCTTAACGGACGACAGCTTTAGGCACGCTCTATCCAAGGACGACGTCATGCCCGGGCTTGTCCCGGGCATCCACGTTCTTGGCTCCGCGCGGCAAGGCTTGGATGGCCGAGTCAAGCCCGGCCATGACGAATGGAGAGAGCCAGCCCCCTCGCTACTCGCTGATCCGGGTCTGCAGCCTTGCCTTCACGATCCCGTCGCGCGCCAGCTGATCGGCGCGCTCGTTCTCGGGGTGACCGGCATGGCCCTTGACCCAATGCCAGCGGACCTCGTGCTGCTTCAGCGCAGCGTCGAGGCGTTGCCATAACTCGACGTTCTTCACCGGCTTCTTGTCGGCGGTGCGCCAGCCGTTGCGCTTCCAGCCGAAGATCCAGCCGGTGATGCCCTGCCGGACATACTGGCTGTCGGTGTAGAGATCGACCGTGCACGGCCGCTTCAGCGCTTCGAGCGCGGAGATCGCCGCCATCAATTCCATCTGATTGTTGGTGGTGTGCGGCTGGCCGCCGTTCAGCTCCTTCTCCTTGTCGCCGAACTTCAGGATCGCGCCCCAGCCGCCGGGCCCGGGATTTCCCGAGCAGGCACCGTCGGTATAGATCGTGACGTTGGGAAGCTCGCTCACGCCACCAGTCCTGACGGCATCAGCCCGTAATCGCGTGCGCTCGTCACGCTCTGGTGGAAGCGCAGCTTGCGGACATATTCCAGGGGATCCTTCGGCTTCACCAGCGCCCCGGGCGGAACGTTAAGCCAGTCCACCAGCCGCGTCAGCAGGAAACGGATCGCGGCGCCGCGCGCGAGCAGCGGCAGCGCCGCCTCTTCCGACGCCGTCAGCTTTCGCACCCGGCCATAGGCGTTGAGGAAGGCGCGCGCCTTGGTGACGTTGAAGGAATGATCCGGCTCGAAGCACCAGGCGTTGAGGCAGATCGCGACGTCATAGGCCAGCATGTCGTTGCAGGCGAAGGTGAAGTCGATGATGCCCGAGAGCCGGTCGCCGAGAAAGAAGACGTTGTCGTTGAAGAGATCGGCGTGGATCACGCCCTCCGGCAGATCGGTGGGCCAGACCCCGCTCGAGAGATGATCGAGCTCGGCGGCCAGAAAACCGCGCAGGCCTGGTTGCACCTCGTCGGCACGGCTCGCAGCCGCATCGAACAGCGGCCGCCAGCCGGAGACGGAGAGCGCATTGGCGCGCTTGATCGTGAAGTTGGCGCCGGCCAGATGCATCTTCGCCAGCGCCTCGCCGACGCCGGCGCAATGGCTCACGTTCGGCTTGCGCGGCCACATGCCTTCGAGAAAGGTGATGATCGCGGCCGGGCGGCCCGACAGCTCGCGCAGCGCCTCGCCGTCCCTCGCCTTCACCGGCAGGGGGCAGTTGATGCCGTGCTCGGCCAGATGCGTCATCAGCGCGAGGAAGAACGGCAAATCGTTCTTCGCCACGCGCTTCTCATAGAGCGTGAGGATGAACGAACCCGCGCTCGTGTGCAGCAGGAAGTTGGAATTCTCGACGCCCTCGGCGATGCCCTTGTAGGAGAGCAATTCGCCGAGATCATATTGCTTCAGAAAATCCGCAAGCTCGTCGGCGGCAACGTCGGTGTAGACCGCCATAAAGGTCTACTCGGCGGCGGCTTCGGGGCGCACCTGACGGGGCAGCGGGAAGAACTCGTTCTCTTCCGCGGCCGAGACCGTCTCCACATGCAGGGTGTAGCGCTCGGCGAACGCGTCCATGATCTCCTCGACGATCACTTCGGGCGCGGATGCGCCCGCGGTGATGCCGAGGCTGGTGATGTTGCCGAACTTGTCCCAGTCGATGTCGGTGGCGCGCTGCGCCAGCACCGCGATCTTGCAGCCCTCGCGCTCGGCGACCTCGCGCAGGCGCTGCGAGTTCGACGAATTGGGAGCACCGACAACGATCAGCGCGTCCACCACCGGCGCCACCTTCTTCACCGCGAGCTGGCGGTTGGTGGTGGCGTAGCAGATGTCTTCCTTGTGCGGACCGTTGATGTTCGGGAAGCGTTCCTTGAGCAACGCCACGATCTCCGCGGTGTCGTCGATCGACAGCGTGGTCTGGGTCACGAAGGCGAGGTTGTCGGGGTTCTTCGGCGTGATGGTCTTGGCGTCCTCGGCGGTCTCGATCAGGGTCACGGCGCCGACCGGAAGCTGGCCGAGCGTGCCGACCACTTCGGGGTGGTGCGAATGGCCGATCAGGAAGATCTCGCGGCCGCGCTTGAAGTGGATCGCGGCCTCGCGGTGCACCTTGGTCACCAGCGGGCAGGTCGCATCCAGCGAGAACAGATTGCGCGACTGGGCATCGGACGGAACCGATTTCGGCACGCCATGGGCCGAGAACACCACGGGGGCGGTGGTGTTTTCGGGGATTTCGGCCAGCTCTTCGACGAAGATGGCACCCTTCTTCTTCAACCCGTCGACGACGTATTTGTTGTGCACAATCTCGTGGCGAACATAGACGGGGGCGCCGTATTTATCGAGCGCCCGTTCCACGGTGTCGATCGCCCGGACCACGCCGGCACAGAAGCCGCGGGGAGAACAAAGCACGATCTTGAGGTCTGGTTTGGCTGACATTGAGCGATCTCGGGACCGAATCACCCGTTTCGCCTTCTGGCGGGGGCGGTCGATGGATGGAATTGGCTTGAAAGGGTCGGCTCGAACCGTACGGCGGTTCAAAGGAATTGGGCCCCCCTTTCGGGCGCTGTCAAGGCACTATCTATAGCAGAACCATTGCGTGTCCACCCCCTCCGGGCTTATATAGCGCGAATTCCCTGTCATCGCTGATGACCACCGGTTTCGCCTCCAGAGGGGTGGGCGAAGCACAAAGGAGATTTGCCATGAGCAACGCACCTCTGATGCCCAAGGCGACCGCCGTTTGGCTGCTCGACAACACCGCGCTGACCTTCGACCAGGTCGCCGATTTCACCAAGATGCATCCCCTCGAGGTGCGCGCGATCGCCGACGGCGACGCTGCCCAGGGCATCAAGGGCATGGATCCGCTCTCCAATGGCCAGCTGACCCGCGAGGAGATCGAAAAGGGCGAGAACAACCCGGATTATCGGCTCCGCCTCCAGGAGAGCAAGGTGGTGCTGCCGCCCCAGCCCAAGCGCAAGGGCCCGCGCTACACCCCCGTCTCGCGCCGCCACGAGCGCCCGAGCGCCATCCTCTGGCTGCTGCGCAACCATGCCGAGCTCAAGGACGCCCAGATCATGCGCCTGGTCGGCACCACCAAGAGCACGATCGCCAGCGTGCGCGACCGCACCCATTGGAACACGTCGTCCCTGACCCCGATCGACCCCGTCACCCTCGGCCTGTGCTCGCAGATCGAGCTCGATTTCGAGGTGCAGCGCGCGGCCAAGGAAAAGCCGATCGACGCAGCCTATGGCGGCGCCACCCTGCTGCCGGCCTCCGAGACCACCCGCAAGGACGAGTACGAGCCCGCGGAGAAATCCAGCGACGACCTCAATGTCGACGCCGTGTTCGCCAAGCTGAAGACGCTCGGCGGCAAGAAGCAGGAGGACGAGGAGGAGTAATTTTCCTCCCTGCACGGACATCGGTTCGAACGCGGCGGAGCGATCCGCCGCGTTTTTGTTTGCGAGCGCAGCTTTTGCGATGCCGCGAGCAGGAACGATGTAGCCGAGCCTGCATTGTTTTCAGCGCGGAGGATCAGCGATGCAGCACGACGAAGACCATTTTGCTCCGATGCTGGGACGCGCCGTTCTGGCAGCGTGGGGCGACATGCCCCGAGATATCCAGGAAGCCTTGTTCGAAATCGCCGTCAAGGACCGCCCCGGCGATCGTGACGCTCTGGCGAAGCTGCTGCATGAGCGGCATCCGCGGACAGTGCACGCGAGCTAGTCTGCGCCCTCCTTCAACCAACTCTTCTCGCAACAGAAAACGCAATCACAGGCCAGCGCTGCGGCACGATAGTGCCGAACCGCACATCACGGCCGCACCGGATTGTTCAGCATGTATTCGCCGAGATCGCGCTGACGGCGGTCGGCGCGGGCGGTGGCGGCATTGCGCTGGACGTCGCGGTCCTTGCGGCAGGCCGCATATTCCGCCGAGCCCTGCGCATAGCCGCGGCTCTGGCACACGGCGTCATCGTCGTCGCCGCCCACCGCAACCGGCGTCTGGTAGCGCGAGGAGCAGGCGGAGAGAGCGATGGCGAGCAGCGAGATGGCGCCGTACCGCACGAGGTTGGCTGACATTGATCGGTCCTGTCTCATGGTCATTGCCGGGCTTGACCCGGCAATCCATCGAAATCAAGGCATTTGCTTGCTCATTGATGGATGCCCGGGTCCCGGCGCGCCAAGGCCATGCCGGGCAATTCAGTTCGGGGCCGGCGAAGCAGATGCGACGACGGCAAGCCCGGGCCTGACGGAAGAGCAAACCTCACACCCGCCCCTTCAGCGCCTCGCCGATCTCGTCCAGCGCCTTGGGATCCTCGATCGTCGCCGGCATGGTCCAGGCTTCGCCATCGGCGATCTTCTTGATGGTGCCGCGCAGGATTTTTCCCGATCGCGTCTTGGGCAGGCGGCCGACGGTGATCGCGAGCTTGAAGGCGGCGACCGGGCCGAGCTTGTCGCGCACCAGCGCGACGATCTCCTTCTCGATTTCGGCGGGCGCGCGCGTCACGCCGGCTTTCAGCACCAGGAAGCCGCAGGGCACCTCGCCCTTGATCGCGTCCTTGACGCCGAGCACGGCGCATTCGGCCACATCCGGATGCGAAGCCAGAATCTCCTCCATGCCGCCGGTGGAGAGGCGATGGCCGGCGACGTTGATGATGTCGTCGGTGCGCCCCATGACGAAGACATAGCCGTCCTCGTCCTTGTAGCCGGCGTCGGAGGTTTTGTAATAGCCGGGGAATTCGCTCAGATACGCTTCCTTGAAGCGCGTATCCTGATTCCATAGCGTCGGCAGGCAGCCCGGCGGCATCGGCAGCTTGATGACGATCGACCCCATGGTGTTGGGGCCGACCGGCTTTGCCGCTTCGTCGACGATGTCGACCTGATAGCCCGGCATCGGCACCGTCGGCGAGCCGTGCTTCACCGGCAGCATGCCGAGCCCGACCGGATTGCCGGCGATGCACCAGCCCGTCTCGGTCTGCCACCAATGGTCGATCACCGGCACCTTCAGCTGCTGCTCCGCCCATTCCACCGTCGGCGGATCGGCGCGCTCGCCGGCGAGGAACAGCGTGCGGAATTTGGAGAGATCGTATTTCCGGATGAATTTTCCTTCCGGGTCTTCCTTGCGGATCGCGCGGAATGCGGTCGGGGCAGTGAAGAAAGCCACCGCCTTGTGCTCGCTGATGACGCGCCAGAACGCGCCGGCGTCGGGCGTGCCGACCGGCTTGCCCTCATACATGATCGAGGTCGCACCATGCAGCAGCGGGCCGTAGACGATATAGCTGTGGCCGACCACCCAGCCGATGTCGGAGCCGCACCACCAGACCTCGCCCGGCTTGACGCCATAGAGGTTGAACATCGACCATTTCACCGCGACGAGGTGCCCGCCATTGTCGCGCACCACGCCCTTGGGAATGCCCGTGGTGCCCGACGTGTAGAGGATGTAGAGCGGATCGGTGGCGGCGACGGGTACACAAGGAGCCGCCTTGCCGTCATTCAGCGCCTTGCGGCGCAGGCTCGCCCAATCGTAGTCGCGCCCCGGCGTCAGGTCGCAGGTGTGCTGCGGACGCTGCAGCACGATGCAGGCCTTCGGCTTCGTGCCCGCGAGCCTGATCGCCTCGTCGAGCAGCGGCTTGTATTGCACGATGCGACCGGGCTCGATGCCGCAGCTCGCGGAGAGAATGAGCTTCGGCTCGGCGTCGTCGATGCGGGTGGCGAGCTCCTTGGCGGCGAAGCCGCCGAACACCACGGAATGCACCGCGCCGATGCGCGCACAGGCGAGCATCGCGACCACGGCCTCGGGCACCATCGGCATATAGAGGATGACGCGTTCGCCCTTGGCGACGCCGAAATCCTGCATGATGGCGGCGAGCGCCTGCACTTCCTTCAGGAGTTCGGCGTAGGTGAATCTGGTGACGCTGCTGGTCAGCGGAGAATCATGGATCAGCGCGACCTGGTCGGCGCGGCCACGTTCGACATGGCGATCGAGCGCATTGTAGCAGGTGTTGACCACACCGCCGGCGAACCAGCGGCCATAGGTTCCTCGGCTGGCATCGAAGATGGACTTCGGCGGCTCGATCCAGTCGATGTCCTTGGCCGCCTCGGCCCAGAATCCTTCCGGATCCGCCAGCGAGCGCGCGTGGACCTCGTGATAGATGCTCTTGCCCTGGACGTTCATGCCCGCGCTCCCGTTCCTTTGTGCGCCTGGCCCTGACCTGACGACAGGACGGGCGTCCCGCCATGACCAGGATCAATCGCCGGCCTCGTTTGGAGAGTATTCTCCCGGGAACGGGCCGCGGTTCAAGCTGAAAAGGATGGTCTCTTGGGAGAGAGACGGTCGCGGCCGCGTCGGCGGTGCGCTCCCTCTCCCGCTTGCGGGAGAGGGGTGGGGAGAGGGCTGTGTCCGCGTCGGGATTGCGCGAGTGTCATAGAGAAAGTCCCCGAGAGGAGAGAGCCCCCACCCGCCGCGCTCTACGAGCGCGTAGACCTCCCCCGCAAGCGGGAGAGGTGACCGAGCAGTCGGCGCGACTTCGTGTCCTTCTAGCTCTCCATCGCATTCAGCCGCTGCAAGCGGTCCTGCATGATCTTCTTCAGATCGTAGCCGGGGCGGCGGAAGCTCGCATTGCGCGTCATGAGGAACTCGCGCTGGGTCTTGCGCAGGTCGCTGGCGGAACGTCCCTTCGAAGCCCTCAGCACGCGTTCATAAGTCTCGGCGATCTGGCGGTCGAGCACGCCGAGCTGCGCATCGGCACAGATCACCTTCTCGACCTCGCGCCTGGCGGTGGCACAGTTGAAGGACGGGCCGTTACCCGCCTCCGCATTCAGGGCACGCGGCGGCTCGGCGCCAAACTTCGCGATCTCGGCGATCATTGCACGGCGGCCGTTCGCGGCATTCTCGTTACCGGGATCGAGCTTCAGCGCGGTCTCGTAGTCGGCCAGCGCTTTCTTGCGCTCCCCCATCTTCTTGTAGAGCACGGCGCGGTTGTTGTAGGTCTTCGCGAAATTCGGATCGAGCTTCAGCGCGGCCTCGTAGTCGCTCAGCGCCGCCCCGAGCTCGCCCTTGAACTGATAGGAATCGCCGCGGTTGGTCAGGAAGTTGGCGCGCTGCTCGCGCCGGATCGCCTGGTCGTAATCGGCAATCGCCTTGTCGTACTCGCCCATCGCGGCATAGGTCAGGCCGCGATTGTCGTAATACTCCGGAACCTTCGGATCGAGCCTGATCGCCTCGCCGTCATCGGCGACCGCCTTGTCGAGCTGGCCGAGCTTCTTGTAGGCCGCCCCACGATTGGTGTAGGTGCGCGCGCGGTTGGGATCGAGGCGCAATGCCTCGTCGAAATTCTTGACCGCCTTCTCGTTGTCGCCGCCGAGATAATAGGCCACGCCGCGATCGGACCAGGCCTGCGCATCGTCCGGCTTCAGCTTGATTGCCTGGTCGTAATCAGCGAGCGCGCGGTCGAGCCGGCGCTGATTGGTGTAGACCACGCCGCGCAGCTCGTAAGCTTCCGCATCCTTTGGGTCGAGCTCGATCGCCTTGGTCAGATCCGCCGCGGCACGATTGAGGTCGCCGCCCGCCTCGCGCAGGAGGTCACCGCGCACGCGCCAGGCCTTTGCGTTCCTGCCGTCAAGCGCGATGGCGCGGTCCAGGTCGCGCAGCGCCTGCGACAGGCCTCCGGAGGTTCGCGCATTGGCTTCGGCGCGCGCAACGAGCGCCAGGGAACGTTCAGACGCGGAATTTGTCGTCTGGTCGATGATGACGCTGCATGCGGAGATCAGGTCTGCGGGAGCAGCTTTGCTGTTCAGGACGCAATCAGCGTCGGCGAAAGCCGGGCCGATGAGGGCCACGCTCATGGCGGCGCCGAGGAGGAAGGCGCGAAGCGAGATTTTGGCAAACGCGGGCATTTGCGCGGAAGAATGCGTGCCGCACATGGCGTAGGTCTCCGGGGCGTCGGGTTCTCACCATTGTCGCGGCTGGCAAGGGATGGGTTCAAATCGGTGGCTGTCGGCGCCGTCATGGCCGGGCTTGTCCCGATCCACGCCTTGGCCGCGGACCAAAGAACGTGGATGCCCGGGACAAGCCCGGGCATGACGACCTCTCACGAGGCGAAGACCGCCTCAATACCCATCCACCCCGTTGATCCTCTGCAAGCGCTCCTGCATCGCCTTCCTTAGATCATAGCCCGGCCGCCCGAATTCTGCATTGCGGCGTGCAATGAAATCGTCCTGCTCGCGCTGAAGCGCTTTCGCCCCGGCAGGATTTCGCGCCTCGCGGATCACGCGGGCATTCGCTGCAAATATCTCCCGGTCGAGATCGGCGAGCTCACGATTGCCGCAGATCGCCCTTTCCACCGTCTTGCGCGCTCGCGCGCAATTGAAGCTGGGCTTGCCGGCCAGCGCCATCTGCGCCCCGAGCCGCTCGAGCTCACGCGCCATCGCCTTGTGATTGGCCTTGGCCTTTTCGTGATTCGGATCGATCTTGAGCGCCGCGCCGAAATCCTGCACCGCCTTGGGCTTGTCGCCCTTCTTCAGCCACAGCTCGCCGCGTGCATTGAAGACATCGGCGAGGCCCGGATCGAGCAGAAGCGCGCGGCTGTCGTCGGCGATCGCGCGGTCGATCTGGCCGCGCCGCGCATAGAGCGCGCCGCGCGCGATGAGCGCCTTGATCAGATCTTCCTTCGCGGTCTTCTCGTTCTCGATCACCGCCGCGCAGGCCGGCGCCGCCTTGTCCATGTCGTCGGCTGCGGCTGCCGCAAGGCATGGCGCGAGGTCGATCTGCGGCACCGCGACCGGCTCACCGCCCGTCCTGGCATGGGCCTCGGCGAGCGAGAGCACGCAAATGAGTCCGGCACCTGAGAGGCGAATGAGAAAGGAACGCATGCTCGTTGCAGTCGGAGATCTTGCCTTCAGCGTCGTCGTCAGGTTTCCGCCAGTCTCGCCTTCAACCTTGCTTTGCGGCCGCATGATCGAACAATACGGCCGGATTGGTGCTAGCTTGTGGCGCCGCTCACATCGGTTTCGGGGATCATCGTGTCGACATTCGAATGGATCATCGTGCTTCTGCTCGGCGCGGTTGGCTTATCGGCGCTGGCGCGGCGGATCAAGGTCCCCTACCCGACCTTCCTCGCCATCGGAGGCGCCCTGATCGCCTTCGTGCCGTCGAGCCCGTCCTGGACGTTGGAGCCGGACCTGGCATTGGCGCTTTTTGTCGCACCGGTGCTGCTCGACGCCGCCTTCGACACCTCGCTGCGGGACCTGCGCAACAATTGGGTTCCGGTCTCCACCCTGGTCGTCGCCGCGGTCGGGTTGACCACAGCGGGCGTCGCCTTCGTCGCGCACCGGCTGATGCCCGACATGCCCTGGGCCGCTGCGATCGCGCTCGGGGCCATCGTGGCACCGCCGGATGCGGCGGCGGCGGTCGCGATCCTGAGCCAGGTGAAGCTGCCGCATCGCATGGTCAAGGTCCTGGAGGGCGAGAGCCTGCTCAACGACGCCACCGCGCTGCTGATCTATCGCATCGCGGTTGGCGCGGTTGCCACCGAGCACCTGACATGGAGCCAGGTCGCACCGACCATGGCCCTCGCGCTAGTCGGCAGCGTCGTCGCAGGACTCGCTGCAGGCCGCATCATTCCGTTGTTCATGGAGCGGGTGAAGGAAGCGCCGAGCGCCATCATCTTGCAGTTCGCCACCACCTTCCTGGTCTGGATCGCGGCCGAGCATCTCGGCCTCTCCGGCATCCTCACCATCGTGGTCTATGGCATCACGGTTGCGCGCACAGCGCCAGCGCGCATCCCGGCACGGCTGCGGGTGCCGTCCTATGCGGTCTGGGAGACGATGGTGTTCGTGCTCAATGTGCTCGCCTTCATGCTGATCGGCATGCAGATGCGGCCGATCTGGACGCGGCTCGATGCCGAAGTGCGCTGGGAATACTGCGTCGCCGCCGCCTGGATCCTGCTCACCGTCGTCCTGGTCCGCCTGTTCTGGGTGACGTTCTACCGCACGACGCTGCGGGCGCTGGTCGCCCAAGGCATCTATCATCCGAAGGATCCGAAGCAGGTCGCTTCAGTCAAAGGCGGGCTCATCATCTCCTGGTGCGGCATGCGCGGCCTCGTCACGCTTGCGGCCGCCTTCGCCCTGCCGGAAAACTTCCCCTATCGCGACTTCATCGTCTTCATCGCCTTTGCGGTGGTGCTGGGATCACTGGTGATCCAGGGCCTGACGCTGCGGCCGCTGATCCTGGCCTTTCGCCTCCAGGACGACGATCCGGTCGGCACCGAGGTCGCGCGTGGACGCGCGGTCGCCTATCGCGCGGCGCTCGATGTCATCGAAAGCGATCCGTCGGAGGAAGCGGAAATCCTGCGGCTCGAATATCGCGCCATCCTCATGCAGACCGAGAACGATCCCAACGGCGGCATTGCCAATGGCGAACTGCCCGCCGATCCCCTGCGCCGCCGCGCCATCGAGGCCGCCCGCAAATCCATCTTCGATCTCCGCGCCACCGAGGTGATCGGCGACGATGCGTTTCATCGGCTCGAGGAAGAGCTCGATCGCGCAGAGTTGAGCGCGGGAGGATGATGTGAGCAGCCGCTTCGAAGTCGACAGTGGAGCTTGAACCAAACCGTTCCTCCCCAGACACACTCCAGATGACGACTCTGATCGACGACCGTCGTGTTCGCGCGCGTGATGCGTCGCCTGCACGATATTTCTACCTCCACATGTCGCTGGCCTGCGCTGCCACCGCGTTCCTCGGCTTCGCACCGACCTATTGGATCCCCCTCGCCAACCGGACACTTTCGGCCAGCCCGGTGGTTCATTTTCACGGATTGTTGTTCTTCACCTGGTCGCTCTATTTCGTGCTCCAGAGCTGGCTCGCCGCCTCCGGCCGCGTAGTCAATCATCGTTCGCTCGGCATCGCCGGCGTCTCGCTGGCAACCGCGATGACAATCTTCGGATTCCTCACCTCCGTGCACCTGATGAAGCATGCCGCCGCGCTCGGCCAGAAGGAAGCGGGCATCACCTTCTCGATCGTACCGATGAGCGGAATCGCGTTCTTCGCGGTCGTGTTCGCGCTCGCGATCGTGAGCACGCGCAGGCCGGAGATCCACAAGCGCCTGATGCTGCTCGCCGCGATCTCGATTCTCGACGCCGCCATCGCGCGCTGGTTTCTCACCTTCCTCGCGCCTCCAGGACCGCCGGGCCCGCCCCCGGTGCCGGTCACCATCGCTCCCGCCGTCGTCGCCTCCCTACTGCTCGTCGTCGCCATGGTGCGCGACTGGCGCAGCGAAGGCCGCGTGCATCCGGTCTACATCTACGGCACGCTCGCGCTGCTGGCGCTGAAGGTGCTGAACTGGCCGGTCAGCGAGACGGCGGCGTGGCATACGTTTGCCGGCGGGATATTGGCTCTGGCGCAGTAACTCTCGGTGTCGTCCCGGACAAGCGCGCCGCAAGCGCGCGCCGATCCGGGACCATAGCCACTGCCCACGGTTGGGCGAAGACTCGGAGCTACCAGGCGGCAAAAAACTGCTCGCTGTGGTTATGGGTCCCGGGTCGCGCTTTGCGCGCCCCGGGACGACGGCGGAGAGTGAGGCGACGCCTACGCCCCCGCCTTGCAGGTGATCCCGCCGTCGACCACCAGTTCGATCCCCGTCACATACTTCGACTCGTCCGAGGCCAGGAACAGCGCGGCGTTGGCGACGTCGAAGGCATCGCCCATATGGCCCATCGGCACCTGCGCGTCGCGGGCGCGCCACATCGCTTCGACATCGCCCTTGGCGTAGCTGTTGGCCAGCCCTGCGGAATGCTCGACCATCGGCGTCTTCATCAGGCCGGGCAGGATGGCGTTCACCCGCACATGGCTCTTCGCGAATTCGATCGCGGTGGAGCGCGTCAACTGGTTCATCGCCGCTTTGCTGGCGTTATAGCTGACATAGGAAATCCCGACGTGGCGAATCGAGGCGATCGAGGAGATGTTGATGATCGAGCCGCCGCCCTGCTTCACCATCACGGGGATGACATGCTTCATGGCGAGATAAGCGCTCTTGAGATTGACGGTGAAGACGCGGTCCCAGCTCTCCTCGGCGACATCGACCACGCTGCCCATTTCGGCGATGCCGACATTGTTGTCGAGCACGTCGATGCGGCCATAAGCTTTCAGACATGATGCGATCATCGCCTCGATCTCGGTCGGCCGCGAGACGTCGGCCGTGAACGCGGTCGCCTTGCCGCCTTCGCCGGCGATGATCTTGGCGGTCTCCTCCGCCGCCGCGCCATTGCGATCGACGCAGAACACCTGCGCGCCCTCGCGCGCGAAGGTCACCGCGGTGGCCTTGCCGTTGCCCCAGCCCGGACCGATCGAGCCGGCCCCCACCACCATCGCAACCTTGCCCTTGAGCCGATCCATCCCGTGTTCTCCTTGTTGTTGTTCTTGTAGCCCGCATGTCGCTCCGCTCATGCGGGCTACGGATTGTCGCAAACTTTCATCGTGGTGACGTTAGCACCGATCCGATGCCCGACAATCTCCGACAGCGTCCGGCACTGTCCATCATGGCACAGCCGCCACTCCCCCGCCGCGCCCGAATTGCCGAGCACGACCTCCGGCAACGGCGGACGCCGCGGCGTCCATTGAAACCAGCGATCGATCAGCCGATTTTTGGGAACCGGACGGTGCGGCGAGGGTAGCGCGGCGGTCGCGCCGCACGCCCAGTCCATCACGTCCGGGCGCGCGCTCCCCTCACTGGAACGTCATGTCCAGGCATTTGGAGATGTCGGAGCCAAGGCCCGAGGAGATGATGATGCAGCCGCGCACCTTCTGCGCGCCCACGTCGGCGGCCCAGACCGAATAGCCGCCGGGGCCGAAGAACGAGTTGGTGTTCGGCGGCTCGGTCTCGGTGGCGTCGAAATCATATTTGCCGTCGGTCTCGAAGATGCGCGGCTTCCTGGTGCAGCCGCCGTCGGTCTGGACGTTGATGACTTCCTTGTTGTCGCGGGTCAGCGCCAGCGAGACCTGGCAGCGGAAATATTCAGAGGTCTTGGTGTTGAAAAGATAGGTGTAGGACTTGCAAGTCGCGGTGTTCAGCTTGCCCGGAGCAAGGCCGCGGCTGCACGAGATGCGTTGATTGTGGCTGAGCTGGTAATCATCGGCACGCGCAGCCGGCGCCAGCGCAGTCAGCGACAATGCAGCAGCCCAGCAGAGTTTGATCACATGGCGCATCCGAATCATCCCTAACCAAAATTTTGTGGAGTTGCGTTCTAGACGGAAAGCGGAACATAGTCGCGAGGGAACGAAGGGAAAATCACAAACTGCTGGGCAAGCTGTGATGCGCTGCGGCGCTTTCGCGAATTGACCTTGAAGCGCCGTTCGTGATTTGTTCAAGCCTGGATGTCCCGACCGTGGGAGGATGGGAATGACGGCATTTTCAATCAATTCATTTGCAATCGCAGCCGCGCTCGGCACCTTTGCCGCGCCCGCATTGGCGCAGGCCCCGGCAACACCGTGGGAGCTCAAGTCCGATATGGGCTACGCCTATGACAAGGAGGGTAAGACCTACTCCTACAAGATGGGCACCAGCAATGCCGGCGAACTGCTCAAGGGCGCCAAGAAAGTGCCGAAGGGCACGCTGTTCTTCATCGGACACAACGGCCAGCTCTATATGCGCACGGGCCCTTATCTCGAAGGCGACGGCAAGTTCAAGTTCGGACCGGATCAGTAGCCGGTAAGGGCGAGCGTCGGCGTCGCCACTTACTCGGTGTCATCGTCCGCGGAGGCGGACGATCCAGTATTCCAGAGGCCGCAGTGATGAATCGAGAGCCCGCGGCGTACTGGATGCCCGCCTTCGCGGGGCATGACAGCGGAAGATGCGGCAAGAGCGAGCGATCTTAGAACGCGCCCGCCAGCTCCTTCGCGCCGGGCTTGCCGCTGTTCACGTCCATCCGCTCATCCGTCACCGCGAGCAGCTTCGCCACCGTGTTGTGGCGGATCGCGACCGGGTTGCGCTCGTAGCCGCCGCGCTGGAAGAAATTCGAGGTCGGCACCCGCTCGCGCATCGCCTGCGGCATCGTCACCATGTCGAGGCCGGTGCCGTCGCCGGTGAGATTCATCATCTCGAGCTCGGCGGCGGAGAGCGGGCGGGTGTAGCCCTTGGCGCGCGCGAACAGCACCGAGGTCAGCAGCTTGTGGGTCTGCAGCATAGGGCCGATGTCGACGTCGAGCACCATCGCATGCATGGCCCAACCCTGCGGGGTGGCGCCCATCTTCTCGTGATCCGACCAGGTATCGGGCACCGACTTGGCGTGTGCGACCATCTTCTTCAACACAGTGAGCTTGTGCTCCAGCGCATGCCGCGCCGGCCCCGACGTCCGCGCCACCTTCTCCGAGAGCGCGCGGATGAGTTCATGGCCCTGCTCGGCGAGCAGCTCGACGCTGTTGGTGGTGAGAAGCTGATTGTAACCCATCGCGGTGGAGATCGCGCGCTTGCCGCCGTGCTCGATTCCCGCTTGGACGTCGTAGGTCCCCGTGCCGCCGGTCTCGAACGAATAGACCCGCACCGCCTGCTCGCGCGTCAGGCCATGGGCCAGCGCGTAGCGCGCATAGGCGCGCTTGAACTCTAGCTCGCTGGAGGGACGCTGCGGCGTGAACTGGTAGAGCTCCTGCGCCGCGCGCAGGAAATCGGCGACGACGGGGATCGGTTTCCTCGCGGGACGGTCCGGCGTTTCCTCCGGCTCCGGGTTCACCGGCCGCTTCGGCCCGTTGTAGAGCGGCGGATGCTCCAGCACGTAGTCGTCGAGGGTGATCTGCTGCCCGCTGCGGCGCTTGGCGTTGCGGCCGCGACGCTTCTCGGAGATCTGGCTCCAATAGGCGCCGGCCTCGGCGTCGAAGGCCGCGCGCGCCGCCTGATATTCCGCCAGCTTGCGGCGATATTCGAGCACGGCGGGCGAGGCCCCGCCTTGCGCAAAGAACTGCGACAGCAGCTGGGCATTGGCATTGCGGACGGCCGGCGGCAGCGCGTCGGCCTCACGGCCCCGCGCGGCAGGCGCGAGCAGGACGAGCGCGAGTGGAACCAGCGCAAGGCGATGTCGAATCGAACGATGCATGCCGCCGTCTTAGCAGGCATCCGGTAACCGTCACGTTAACGTGCCGTTTACCATGTCATTTCCAGGCGAAAACCGGCTGTTCCAGCTCGGTCACGCGGGTGTGTCGCCCTGCCAGCACCTCGCGGAACTGGTAGATCAGGGCCGCCGTCGGCGCGTGGATCAGGCTCGTCTGGTGATGGAAGCGGATCACGCGTCGCGCGCTCTCGGGGATCGCGATGAAGTCGAAGGCGTCCTCGCGCTCGATCGTGGTGAGCGCGATGCGATGGACGGAGGCGACTTCGTCCGGGTTCGACCTGATCGCGGCGCTGTCGGCGGCCCAGACCACGACAGGTGTGATCAGATAGCCGGAGCGGGTCGGATAATCGTCGAGCGTGCCGAGCACGTCGGCGCTGGTGAGGCGAAGACCGAGCTCCTCGTCGAGTTCGCGCAGCGCGGCCTCGATCGGCGTCTCGCCAGCATCGCAGCGCCCGCCCGGCAAGGCCCATTGGCCGCGATGAGCGCGCAAGTGCGACGCGCGTAGCGTGAGCAGCAATGCAGTGTCATCGCCCTCGTCTGCTGCCGTCAGCGCGACCGCCACCGCGGCGCGCTTCAAGTACGACGGCGCGTTGCCCTCCGGCAGGCGCGCGAAGGCGGCGCAGGCATCAGCGATATTCCGCCGTGTGGCATCTTCGAACGGTCTCATGATGCTTGACTACACCACGTCCGGCCTCGATGAAATGAGCTCGCAAGCAGAGCAATGGACGACGGGATGACCAACAAAACCGCCGCAAGGCTGAAATCAGAGGGCTGGAGCATCCTGGAGACCACGGGCTTCCTGCACCTGATCGGCCCCTTGTGGGAGCGCAAGGTCGGCGGCCAATACGAGTTCGCGCTTGCCACCGAAGACAAGCACCACAATCGCCGCGGCATGGTCCAGGGCGGCGTGATGATGACCTTCGCCGATCGCACCTGCGGCATGTCCGCCCGCTACGTCTCCGGCAAGGAGTACTTGGCGACGGTGCAGCTCGACACCCATTTCGTCGAGGCCGGACAGATCGGCGACATCCTGATCTCCCGCCCGCGCGTGGTGCGCTCGACGCGCAGCCTGATCTTCATGAGCACCGAAGTGACGGTGGACGACCGCTGCATCGTGATGGCGAACGGCGTGTTCAAGATCCTGAAGGGGCCGGGATAGGCGCTCGGTCTGGCTGCCGCCGCGGCCAACCACACCCACCGCTGTCGTCGAGTATGGGCCCGAGCGTACCCTCACCGTCATTGCGAGCGCAGCGAAGCAATCCAGCATCTGTCCGCGGATGCATCTCTGGATTGCTTCGCTGCGCTCGCAATGACGGAGTGAGACAGCTATGCTGTTGTCAGCAGAAGCAGCAAGGACAGCCCATGCAATACCGCCAGCTCGGCCGCAGCGGCCTGAAAGTGTCGCCGATTTGTCTGGGCACCATGATGTTCGGCGGGCCGACCGATGAGGCCGGCTCCAGGCGCATCATCGCGAAGGCACGCGATGCCGGCATCAATTTCATCGACACGGCGGATGCCTATTCGAAGGGTGCGTCCGAAGAGGTCGTCGGTCGCGCCATCGCCAGCAACCGCCACGCCTGGGTGCTCGCGACAAAACTCGCCAATCCCATGGGTGAAGATCCCAATCGCGGTGGGCTGTCGCGGCGCTGGGTGTTGCAGGCCGCGGACGAGAGCCTGACGCGGCTCGGCACCGACCACATCGACGTCTACTATCTGCACAAGGAAGACCATGCGACGCCGCTGGAAGAGACGGTGCGCGCGATGGGTGATTTGATCCGCGCCGGCAAGGTGCGCTATTTCGGCGTCTCGAACTACCGCGCGTGGCGCGTCGCCGAGATCTGCAACATCTGCGACCGGCTCGGCATCGACCGGCCCGCGGTGAGCCAGCCTTATTACAACGCGATGAACCGCATGCCCGAGGTCGAGCATTTTCCGGCCTGCTCTTACTACGGTCTCGGTATCGTGCCCTACAGCCCGCTGGCGCGCGGCGTCCTCACCGGCAAGTACAAGCCCGATGCTGCGCCGGACAAGGAGACGCGCGCGGGTCGTAACGACACTCGCATGATGCAGACCGAATGGCGGCCGGAATCGCTTCAGCTCGCGCAGGAGATCAAAGCCCACGCCGAGAAGAGAGGCATCACCGCCGGCCAGTTCGCGGTCGCCTGGGTGCTGAACTCCGCGTTCGTGACCTCCATCATCGCCGGCCCCCGCACCGAAGAGCAGTGGGACGATTATATCCGCGCGCTCGACTACCGCTTCACTGCGGATGACGAACGCCTGGTCGATCGCCTGGTCGTGCCGGGCCATCCCTCGACACCGGGCTACAACGATCCTGCCTACCCGATCGAAGGCCGCCGCGCGCGGACGGCGTGAACCGAGGAGACGGCCATGCCGCTGGAAGATCGTTTGGGCCTTCCGCTCTCGACCTCTGCGCACGAGGCGGCATCCAGCTATCGCGAGGGCGTCGACCTCATGCTCGCGGGGTGGACCGGCACGGCGGAAGCGCTGGAGCGCGCGATTGCAATCGATCCGGATTTCGCGCTGGCCCATATCGCCCGCGCTCGCGTCCACGCGTTCTACCAGCAGGGCGATCTCGCACGGCAGAAGGCGGCGGTCGCGCGCAAGCTCGTCGCGCGGCGCGGCACGGAGCGCGAGCGCTCGCATGTCGAGACGCTGGCGCTGGCGATCGAGGGGCGGCTGCCCGAGGCGATTGCGGCGATGCGCGAACATGTCGAGGCATGGCCGCGCGATGCAGTGGTGCTGTCGCTGCCGCTCGGCGCCTTCGGCCTGTTCGCCTTCTCCGGCATGGCCGATCACGACCGCGCGCGGCACGAGCTGTGCGAGCGCGTCGCGCAGCACTATGGCGAGGACTGGTGGTTTCTCACCATGTATGGCTGGGCGATGACTGAGAATGGCGATGTTGCGCGTGGCCGTGGCGTTACCGAGCGCGGATTCAATCTGCGCCGCGCCAATGCCCACGCCGCGCATGCCGTGCTGCATGCGATGTTCGAGGACGGCTCGATCGAGGCGGCCGATCGCCTCGTCGACGACTGGATCCCCGGTTACGACCGCGCCGGAATTTTGCACGGCCATATCCGCTGGCACCAGGCCCTCGGCGCGCTCGAACAGGGCGATGCGGCGCGGGCGCTTTCGATCTATGCCGACGTGCTCCAGCCGTCAGTCACGCAGGCGCCGCCGCTCAATGTGGTCACAGACGGCGCCTCGCTGCTGTGGCGCCTGTTGGCCTACGGCCACGCCGTGCCAGACGCGCTCTGGCGCGATGCCGACGCCGCTGCGCAAAAGCTATTCCCGAAATCCGGCTTGCCGTTCGCCGACGTCCACATGGCGCTGTTTGCCGCGGCAACGCAGAACCACGAAGCCCTAGCCGCGCGCCTTGCCGTGATCGAACAGCGGCTGGCGGAGGGCAAGCTGCCGGCCGGCCCGGTGGTGCCAGCGATCTGCCGCGCGCTTCTGGCCTTCGCGGATGAGGACTACGCGGCCTGCGTGCAGGTGCTCGCGCCGGTTCTCACCGACGTCGTGCGCATCGGCGGCAGTCATGCCCAGCGCGAGCTGATTGAGGACACCTATATCGTCGCTCTCATGCGCAGCGGCGAGCTGCCTCGCGCTCGCGGCCTGCTGGAGGCCCGCCTGCATCGCCGGCCCTCCCTGCGCGATCGGCGCTGGCAGGCCGCGATGGGCTAGGCTCTGCCACGAAAAAAACACCAGACTGACGGCAAGTGACGACGGGTGGGGCTGGGCGATTTCGGCAAATCGCTTTGAGGTGGCGCGGTGGTATTCCAATCGGGTTCAGCAAGAAAAACGGGATCGCAACCAATTTGTGGTTCGATCGTTATCGAACGGAACTTTTCCATGGTTCCCTGGCATGTGAGCCCTCCGATGCGCCTCCGCTGGCCGGTCCTTGGTGTTGCCCTTCTCGCCGTGGCAAGCCCTTGTTTTGCCGAGCCTTCTGCTCCCATCCCGGTCAACAACCCGCCGGCGCAGCAGAACGACTTTATTGACCTGCTGGCGCTGATGTCCGGCCATTGCAAGACGCTGAAGATCGCCGGGCGGACCTTGGCGTGTAGGACGGTAGCCTACGCCCACGGCGATAAGGGCCGGGTCAATTTCGCGGTCGCGGTCGACGATCCCACTGACGCCAATCACGTGGTGTCGTTCTCCGGCGAGAACGGCAAGCGCGCCGACGACAATTCCTATGAGCTGCCGGTCGACCGCATGCTGCTCAACTCCAAGGACCGCCCCAAGGTCGACGGTCTGCCGGTACCGGCGCAGCAGACCTCCACCGGGGTCTGCCGCCAGACCGGTAATTTCGCCGCTAGGAAGGTGAACGACGTCACCTGCTCGGCGACCGACAGCGAGGGCCGCAAATATGAGCTCCTGTTCGTCTCCGATGGCACCCCCGTGAGCGTGCGCCGCATCCGCCAGTCGGCGCCGTCGATCCAGGATCCTTTCAAGTAGCGGCATGCTCTGCCGGCATCAGTGTGTACGATCGTGGTGATGCCACGGGACCAACCATGATGCGCGATCGCCTGTTTCTGCTGCGCCCCGATTTCGAGGATCCCGCCTATCCGGGCCAACGGTTCTATTGCTGGCATTGCGCGCTGATGGAGGGCGTGCTCGCCTCGTTTCCGTCGCTCGCAGCAAGCTCGACGTCGAACGCATCGCCTGGGCGCGGCCGCGGCAAGCCGTGATCGCACTGGTCGGCGAACAGAACCAATTACTGCCGCTGCTCGTGCTGGCGGATGGCGCGACGTCGCAGTACCAGACCGGCAGCCATCAGGGCCGCGCCTTCATCGCCGACAAGGATGCGATTCTCGCCGCGCTCTCCGAGCGCCACGGCTTTCCCGATCCGCATCCGTGAGGGATGCCCGAGATGGTTGCCTCATTCGCGACGAAGTGATGGCGACAACACGCCAGGATGCGGCAATAAACCTCCGCGAGACTCCGTTCATTCACATGAACGTCGCACTCTGCGTCGTTTCGACGCCCGCACTGGCCGGAACGCGCCGGATGCTCATCTGTTGTCACACGACATTCAACTGGAGTGATGACATGAAATATCTCTTTGTCGCGTTTGCCGTCGGTGCTGCGGCGCTCGCCGGCGGATCAGCGGCGAACGCGGCCGGTGGTTCCAGCGCGAAGCAGACCGCGCAGGAAAGCCAGACGACCGACATCAGCGCACACCGCAGGCATCATCATTGGCATGGTCACCGCCATCATTGGCGGCACCATCACAGCCACTACCGGCCCTATTATCGGAGCTATGGGTATTACCCGCGGCACCACGGTTATTACGGCGGCGGTCCGTACGGTTACTACGGCGGTGGTCCCGGCGTGACGTTCAGCTTCGGCGGCGGACGCTGGTAAGCCAGACGCAGCCGAGAGACAGGAGGCCCGCAGAGATGCGGGCCTTTTTCTCATCGCCTCAGCATCATTTCCGCCGTCGCGAGGCCGCTCGCCAGCGCCGCTTCAACCGTGCCCATGTCACGGCCGCGATAGAGCGCTTCTCCGGAAAACAGAATCATCCCGTCGGCGCGCGCAAGAACCGCCTGCGCCTGCCGCGTACGTGGTGTTGCCCAGGAATAGGCGCCGCGGGCGAAGGGATCGTGCGTCCAATTGATCGCCGCCGACGCCATGAGGTCATGTGCAATGACCTCGCGCGGTAGCTTGAAGATGGCGGCGAGCGAATCGAGCCCGGCCGCGATCAGTCCTTGCGGATCAAGACGCGACAGCTCCGCCGTCCGCGGGCCGCCGAACCATCCGGTGAGCAGCGGATGCTGGTCCGGATATCGCGTCCACCACACTGGAATCGTCTCCTCCGAGAGCAGGAAGGTCATGTCGGCGAGATATTCGCCTTGGTCGCGCCACCATGGTCGCGTGAAGCGGAGCAGGATCTTGATGACGTTGCCGAAGCCGATGTCGTCGGCGGCCGCGGCCCTCGCACGCGCGCTCGGCGGCAGCGCGATCTCGCGCAACAGAGGCAGGGGCACGGTGAGGATCGCGCGATCGCCGGCCAGCCCGTCGTCGCCGGCGCAGCGAATCGCCACGGCACCGCCCTCCTCCTCGATCGCCGACACCGTGCAACCGAGCCGGATCGCAACGCCGAGGCAGCGGCATTCGGCCGCCAGAACGTCGATCAGCGCGCCATAGCCGCCCTCGATGCGGGCCTGCGGCGCGTGACCGCCATCCATCCACTCCTCGCGCAGCGCCAACGTCGAGGCGCGCTCGGGGTCTGCCGCGTCATAGCCCTCGACCATGCGCTCGATCGATTGGCGCAGCGGTGCATAGTCCGCTCCGGCAAAATGACGGCGCAGGAAATCGGCCACAGGGAGATCGTCCTTCAAGACCCTGAGCATGGCTTGCAGCTCCGCCCCATGCAGATCGTGGCGGTCTTCGCGTGAAAGGCCCATGCCGTCGAAGCTCCATTGCGTGCCTGCGATCTCCCGGAGGGACAACCCGGCTTCGCGCAGCAAGGCCCGCGTGACCGGCGCCTCGCCATGGACGAACTCGGCGCCGCCATCGGCGGGGTAGCCGAACTGCGAGGCCGACAGCGGATGGATGCGCCCGCCGCAGCGCTCGCGCGCTTCCAGGATGGTCACGCGCCGGCCCGCGCGCGCCAGCTCCCGCGCCGCCGTCAGCCCGGCGGCGCCGGCGCCGGCGCCGACGATGACGATGTGCTCCGATTGTTGCGACATGCCGGCGCTCAACTGGCCCCGGCTTGCGGATCGTTCTGGATCAGATAGCGCAGCAAGAGGACACCGCCGCCGAGCTGACGCGTGCTCTCCAGCGTCATCGCCGCGAGTGGTGCACGCTTGTCGCTGTCCGCTTCCGTCGAGTCGAACACGAAGGGTGCACCCTTCGCGCCGTCGATGGCGGGGCTGAGGATCAGATTGAATTCATCGATGAGGCCGGCGCGCAGGAACGCGCCATTGGCAACGCCGCCGCCCTCCACCAGCAGGCGCTTCACGCCGAATTCGCGGCCGAGGATGTCCAGCGTGAGCGCCAGATCGATCTCGGACTTGCCGGCGAAAATGTAGGACACGCCTTCGCCGCGGAGCCCCGCGAGATGCGAATCCGGCACGCTTTCGGTGAGCACCACGACGATCGGATCGCCGCCGATGTCGGAGCGGCCCCAGCCGATCTTGCCCTGCGCATCGAGAACGACGCCATAGGTTTTCGCATCGCGTCGGACCAACCAGTTTTCGCGCGGAATTTTTCGCGCGCTTCGGTCGGGTACGGCTTGCCCTTGGCAAATTCCGAGCCAGTGACGCGGCCGATCACCCAGGCATCGCCGCCGAGTTCGTCATGGATCTTCTCGAACCAGTCCGTGCCCGCACCCTTCGGCCGCCAGCGGCTCGGATGGGTGCGGCCGTCCAGGCTCGAATGCATGAGACAAACGACGTAAGGCTTCATGTGCTTCTCCGAATCTCAAGCCGCCGACCCACCCGCCTTGGCGCGATCGTTCAGGATCACCGCCAGCGGATTGAGCTTTGGCGGCGCGACCAGCTCGAGCGTGTTGGTGTCGCGGTGATTGAACGGCGCGCCGCGCACGAACAACTCGGTCTGGATCAGATAGGTCCAGCTGCCGTCCTCGTTGAAGCTGATGTCGCAGCGATAGGAATCGGTGCGGAAGGCCTGCTCCAGGAAATCGGTCGAGCAGATCCCGTAAGCGGTGTCGCCGCGCTTCGCGCTGACGGAGATCTTCCTGTCGTCCGGTCCGGCCTTGCCCGAGGCGAGCAGCACCTGCCCGCGCGGGATCGCCAGCGTCTGCATGATCAGCCCGGTCGCCGGCTCCCACAGCCAATAGCCGACCTGGTCGTGGAAGGTGATGTCCTCCTCGGGCGTGTTGATGTGGATGTGATAGCGCAGCCCGTAGAACAGCTGCGGCCCGTTGGCCTGCGGATCGATCGGGTCCATGCGGATACGCTCGATGAAGGTGCGCCGCTCCGGTCCCGCCGCCTTCGGATTGACGTCGATACCCTTGTTCGCCTGCCAGCTGCCAGCCAGCGGGCGAAGCGGGCCGAGATTGGCAAGGCCGTCGGGCGAGACGTGCTCGGGCTCGGTGAAGATGTCGGCAGGAAGGGGAAGCATGGATGTCCTCGCGCAAGACTTACGAGAGCAGCCATAGCATGGAGGCGCGTCTGCGGCTCACGCGCGAGTCTCACAATTGCGAATGGGCTTAGGCGCTACGTGCAGACGGGCGCCGGAGTCGCGGAGCTGGCGAAGATGAGCCGAGCCAGCCTGGTTCGGCTCCGTCGCGATCCGTTAGCTTTCAGCCGCGCTCCGCGCGTCCACTTCAACGCCAGCCCGCCACGATCGCCACGCTGCTGCAATACGCCGATGTCTCGCCCGACCGCCAGCCGGTGAGCCGACCCGCCTCCTTGCACTCGTCATAGCTCTTGTAATTGCCGACGTTGCGGCATGTTGCCGAGTATACGCCGCCCGATACGTTACAGCCGACCCATGGCTTGTCGCCCGACTTGAAGCTCGACTGGCAGCCGCCGACGCAATTGTTCGTGGTGGCGGCGAGCTTGGCAAGCTTCGCGGCCTCGGAGTGCGGTGCGACCGTTGCCTGCGTCGGTGAGATTGCGGCAGACTTGGTACTGCGGCCGACCGCAGAACGCAGTGGCCTGTGAGGCCTCGCGATGTGCTTCGGCGCTTCGACCGTGACGCCAGGAAGCTCGATGTTGGCACCTGCCGGCGTCGGTTGCGACATTGCCGTGCCACCGAGGGAGCACACGAGCAGCGTGATCGATGAGACGGCGAGAGCGGGACGCGCAATCAGGCGTAACGGAAACGTCATGACGATGTCCTTCCCAACAAGAGGACGGTCCATTCCGCCCTCCATGACGAGGATATCGCATTCGCATGAAAGTTGAAGTTGGATCTCCTACAACCAGCCGACAACTCTGGTCCCGCGACAGATCAATCCGGCATCACCGGCGACGTGGCTGACGATGCCGGCGCGACCAAGGACTGCTCTCAAGCCGCTTCCGACATCGATCTCGCGCGCTGCTCGAGCACGCCGATCGTCGACACCAGATTGTCGCGTCGCGCGCGAAGGTTCAGCGCGAGCAGCGGGTATGTCGGCTGACTCGCGTCGAACACCCCGGCTCGGGCTTCTTCCTCGAGAATGTCGGTGTTGATGAGCCGGACGCGCCACCACAGATCCGCGATCAACGCATCGAGTTTGAGTTCGCCAACAGCACCAGAACGGGACACTTCCTGCATCGCTTTGCCTCAATCTGAAACGGGCCTCTCCACTGAGCCCGGCTTTGGTCACGATTGAGCAAGCAGAGTGCCAGACAGGGCGGGGCGATTGGGGGCGGAATCCGCTCCGCACGGTGCGGCCCTTCGGCGCTCAGCGGAAGCTGAACGTGCCAGGGGACCATCACGTCTTGCGTGCTTCCAAGTTGGCTTCACCTGCTCGGCTTTCCTACTCTTAGGCAGCGACGATGATGACAACGCCGGAGGGTATTCAGCTCACGCCGCCCGCCGTTTCCGTCGCGCCGGGGGGGCTTGCCACGACAGGCCAGCGAGCGGCACGGGCTTGCTGAAGTGAAATCCCTGGCCGAGCGGGATGCCGAGTGACTGGAGCCGCTTAACCTGCTCGGAGGCCTCGATCCCCTCGGCGACGATCGAGAGCTTCAAGGTCTTCGCGAGCTGCACGATGGACTTCAGCACGGCGACGGTCTCGCAGCGATCGATCCTGTCGATGAACGATTTGTCGATCTTGACCTTGTCGAAAGGAAAGGCCGTCAAATAGGACAAAGACGAGTATCCGACACCGAAATCGTCGAGGGCAATTGAGACGCCGAGCGCCTTGAGGCGCTGGAGCGTCTTGAGGTTCTCCTCGGTGTCGGCGAGGAATACGCTCTCGGTGATCTCGAGCTCGAGCCGGGTTTGCGGAAGGCCGCTCTGCGCCAACGCAAACGCTACGGTGTCGACCAGATTGGTGCTGGCAAATTGCAGGGCAGAGAGATTGACAGCGACCTTAACGTCGGCCGGCATGCTCATCGCATCGCGGCAGGCCCGGGCAAGCACCTGATTGCCGAGTTCGACGATCAAGCCCCCCGCCTCCGCAACCGCAATGAACTCAGCCGGAGGAATGTAGCCCCTGGTGCGGTGATGCCAGCGCGCCAGGGCTTCGACCGACTTTACCCGGCCGGTGCCGAGCTCGATCACGGGCTGATAAAACACCTCCATCTCATCGCGCCAGATCGCTTCGCGCAGCTCGATCTCGAGCACGTTGCGCTGATCCGCTTCCGCCTTGAGCTCCGCTGAATAGAGGTGGAAGCAGCTGCGGCCGGCATTCTTCGACCTGTAGAGCGCAAGATCGGCGTTGCGAAGGATCTCATCGACCCTGGTACCGTGCTCGGGCACGAGCGCAAGGCCAATGCTACAGCCGATCACGACGGGATGGCCATCGATGTCATAGGGCTCAGCAATGGCCTGGATCAGCCGCTCGGCTAGGCTTGCAGCGCCGTCGCGCGTCGCGGCCACGATCACGGCAAACTCGTCGCCGCCAATTCGCGCCGCCGTGTCGGCATCACGAATCTGCGCCTTGATTCGGTCGGCCACCTGCTTCAGCAACGCGTCGCCGCATTGATGGCCGAGCGCATCATTGACGGACTTGAACTTGTCAAGGTCGAGCAGGAGTACCGCGAACGCAGGCTCCGGCCGGCGCAAGCGGGCCAGCGCCTCGTCGATGCGCTCCTTGAACAGGTTGCGGTTGGCAAGGCCGGTCAGGCTGTCGTAATGCGCCAGCCGCTCGATGCGGTCCGCCGACGCCTTGCGCTCGGTGATGTCCTCATGAGTAGCGACCCAGCCGCCGCCCTCGCGCCGGCCGTAGGAGATGTAGACGACCCGTCCATCGGGAAACTGCACGGTGTTCGAGATCTGCTCCGACCCGGCGAGCCGGTTCTTCAAATCGACGAGATAGGCCTCGACGTCGAGCACGGCGGTCTGTTTTGCGAATACATCCCGGAAATGCATGCCGATCCGAATGTCTTCCGGCAGGAGGCCATAGAGTTCGAGCCATTGCCGGTTGAATGCGATCAGGCGGTCACGGCCATCGAACATGCTCAAGCCCTGGGGGAGATTCCTGAGCGCATCCTCGAACTTGCTGGCAAGATCGCGCCGTTCGCGGTGAGCGCGATCCAGCGCTTGCTGCCGTCGCCAATGGAACGTCGTCGCGGCGAGGATAATGAACGTAAGCAGCAGCGCGCCGCCGAGATAGACCTTCTGCCTAAAGGCGGAGCGAGAATAAATCTCCTGCTCCGAAATGCCGACGGTGAAGATGAGCGGAAAGGCGCGCGACCTGCGCGCCGTGATCAGCCGGTCGCTGCGGTTCGGTCGGTTCTCGTTCCAATATTGCACATAGAAGCCGTCACCGAGCTCGCGCTCAACGCGGCTGGGTGCGCGTTGTCCGAGCACAGAGCCCTGGTCCACGCCCCGGGCGGCGAGCACGACGTAGTTGGCATTTCTGAGCACCAGCGTTCCTCCCACGCCGAGCTTTGCCGTGTCGTAGAACTTGCCGACCACGTCGACGCTGATCGAGCCGACGACCACCCCGGCCGGATTCCGCGCGAGGTCGAACAACTTTCTTGCGAGCTGGATCGTCCATTTGTTCGAGGCCCTTCCCAGCACCGGCTTGGCGACGTAGAGGCGATCGTCCGCTTGCGCCGTGACACTGATGAAGTGCTCCCGGTCGCCAAGATAAAGCGGCGGGCCGGAATAGCCCGCGGTCGTCTCGATCATGTATCCGTCCGATCCGATCAGCGCGAACTGAACCACGTCGCCGGTCGCAATGCGGGCCTTGTCCGACCATGACTTCAAGCTGAAGGTGAGCGGATCCTGGGCGTAGAGCGCTCGTACCACCAGCAATGACTGATCGACGCGCTCGAAGATGCGTTCGGTGTTTTCCTCGAACAGTTCGGCGACGCTGTCGCCGTGCGAGCGCGCCTGCTCGACTGCGTCCGCCCGCTCTGATGAGGTGATCGCGAAGTAGCCGATCCAGACCAGCGGTAGGAAGAATAATGCGACCTGCAGCGGGGCATTGCGCAAGATCGTCTGCGCCGCCCTGCGGATTGCTCTCCCGAGCACCATCATGCCCGCTCCCGCGTCGACCGCAGAGGAAGTACAATGCGCATTGCCGGAAACAGCACCGCCTCTCTCCGTCTCGATTGCACAGGGACGGCCACGGCCGGAAACGGGACGCGGGCCTCTCCCTGGCCCGAAGCTAGTCAAGACATCCTTAAGTTTTGGTTGGAATCAAGCTCAATTCTTGGGCTTGCGACGCCCGTATGATCACGGAGGTTAGCCCGCTATTGAGCAACCGGGCGGTATTTGCATATTGGGCAGGCACTGTTTTTCCCGCGTGGCCGTTGCGCGGCCTCATCCCGCGCGCGCAAGAACAATCGCGCCGGACAGGATGAGGATGCCCCCTGCCGCATAGCTCAATCTTCGGCCGAACGGCAGCAGCTTCTCGCCGGCGACATAGAGCGCGATGCCGATGATCCAGGCCAGGTTCATCACGCCACCGACGAACAGCAATAGCATCAGAAACCAGCAGCAGCCGACGCAGTAGCTGCCGTGGCGAAGTCCCATTCGCAATGCGCCGCGCGTGCCGGGCCGCCAATGTCGGCTGAGAAACAACAGCGGGCTCTCGCAGTAGCGCAGGCACGCCTGCTTGAAAGGCGTGAACTGATAAAGCCCTGCTGCAATCAGAACGCAGCCGCCCAGAAGCGCGCTGGTGCTTGCCATCGCCATCGACAGCAATCCGAAGTGTTCAAACGCTCCTTGCACCAGGACCGCAGCGAGACTGAACCCCGCCCACGTCACGAGATAGCCGGCGAGAAAGATCCAGCTATCGATTGCGGCGCGGGAGGCCGTCTCCTGCTTGCGCTTGGCGGTCGCATACAAGAGAACGGTGGGCGCCGCGCTCGGCGCCATCATCGCGACCATCATCACCCACCACATCACGAACAGCAGCACGCCATAGAACGGCGTCCACGGCATCGGCGCCATGTCCGGCATGTCGGCCATCATCTCGGTGTCCATGCCGGCGCCCGCGGCAAGATAGGCCCAGGCGAGCGCCACCACTGTTACGGTCCCGATCGCGACGATCAGCCGATCGCGGTGTAGCAGGTGTTCCAGTATCGAGCGCCCGTGCATCGACTTGTCCAAGCGATAAGGAGCTGACACCGAGGTTTTGTGTCGGTGTCAGCGCCGTATCATGCGGCAACCCCCTCGGGCGTCTGCACGACATTGGCGAGCGAGCTATGCGTACCCCGGGCCTCGAACAGGATAGCGCCGGTCGAGCGGATGTTGGCGGATGCGACCTCGGCCGCCCGATGTTCGAATCCCTCCGGCATGACCACCTGAATGCGGTGCGGATCACCGGTGACCGGATTCTTGATCGGCTCGACTTCAGTCTCGAGCACGCCCTTGGCAACGAGTTTTGCGACGCGTCCGGCTTTGTCGAAGGAAAACTCGAACGGTGCGAACACCGGATCGTGGATCTTGGTAACGATCATGCTGACGATCTGGAAAAGCGTGCCTTCGGCCGAATGCTTGCCGGAAAAGATATCGAACAACGCCTGACGCTGCTCCGCCGTGGCGCGTTCGTCGATGATGGGCTGGATTGTCCCATTGCCCTCATGCAGCGGCCCTGGGAAATCGACCGTGATCGCAAAGCAGAGACCATCGAGCCTGGTCCCTTCGAAATGTCCCTTGGCGATCCGCATGGCGACCATTCCCTTGCAATAGCCTTGGGTCGGCCGTGCATTGAAATCGCAGGGGCAGCCAAACGCGCAGGTGCAGTTCTTCAACCATTCGCCTTCGAGACGCCAGTCAGACGCAGCCATGGCACATCTCCCAATGTGAGCGGGGACGCGGCAGCCTTGACGATTTGTTCAGCGTTCTATCGAGGCAAAAGGGCGCGAGCGGGATCGAGGTTCGATCAGAAGGCCGGCATCGCAGGAAAAGTATGGTGGCGAGCTGCCGTTTACCGTCCAAGGATCATATCAGCCGCCGCGGGTCACGTATAGCGAACGAGGGTCGTGCCTCAGGAGCAGCCACATCTCACGGACGTCCGACGTCACGGGCATGGTGCCCAGGGGCGGAATCGAACCACCGACACTGCGATTTTCAGTCGCATGCTCTACCAACTGAGCTACCTGGGCGTGCTCGAAGAGAGGGGCCAAAGCCCATCGAGCGGGCGGTTTATAGTGGGCTCGGGGCGGCCTGTCCACCCGGCTTCGCCAAGAGGCTTCGCCGGGCGCGGCCCGGCTGTGCACAAGGTCGGGCGGGGTTTTCGCGGCTGGCGGGCGGAGAGGCGCTCGCTAAGACAAAATATTGATATTATTCATCTATTCCACGTCGTCCACTTCATCGTCGCGGCCGGGGATGACGTAGGAGCCTTTCAGCCAGCGGTTCAGGTCGACGTCGCGGCAGCGCGGCGAGCAAAAGGGACGGGTAGCCTCTGACTGCGGCTTGCCGCAGATCGGGCAGGTTTTGAGCGGGGCGGCGGGCGGTTTGACATGATCGTTCATGGTCGCTGCAGCTTACATTGAGTAGGGCGATTCAAGCGCGTGCCGGCAAACGGGTTCCACCCGCTCCAGCGCGCCGGCATGCGGTAGCGCCATTCTACGGTGCAATGGGGTTGTTTTCGCGATTTGCGCCGCAGGCTTGCCGGCTCACACCGCGGTGGTGGCATTGAGCCAGCCGAAGCGGATCGGAAAGCCCTCGCCGCCGAGCAGCGTGGCGGTCTCGTAGAGCGGCAGCCCGACGACGTTGGTGTAGGAGCCCACCATCTTCACCACGAAAGAGCCGGCGATGCCCTGCACCGCGTAACCGCCGGCTTTGCCGCGCCATTCGCCGGAGCCGATATAGGCCTGGATGTCGTCCTCCGAGAGGCGCTTGAAGCGGACGCGAGTCTCGACCAGGCGCTGGCGGAAGGCCTCGCGCGGCGTGACGAGGCAGATCGCGGTGTAGACGCGGTGGTTGCGGCCCGACAGCAGCCGCAGGCACTGCGCCGCTTCGTCGACGAGGTTCGCCTTGGGCAGGATGCGGCGGCCGACCGCGACAACGGTGTCGGCGGAGAGGATGAAGGCGCCGCGCAGCTCGTCATCCAGCTGCACCGATTTGAGCGCCGCATCGGCCTTGGCCCGGGCGAGCCGGTTGGCGCAGGCGCGCGGCAGCTCGCCCCGCCTCGGCGTCTCGTCGACATCGGCCGGCCGGAGCGCGTCCGGCTCGATGCCGGCCTGGTTGAGCAGCGACAGCCGACGCGGCGAACCGGAGGCAAGTACGAATTTGGGGCGGCCGAGCATCAGGTGATTTGGGGGATGAAGCGGGGTGAATTGCGCGCGGAACCTATCGGAAGGGGGCTGATTTCACAACCCGGGAACCTAAAGGTTTGGTGATTCGAGCTTGCCATCACGCGTGTGCCCTTAGTCTGTGACGCGGGTGTTACGAACGCCGCTTGCTACCCGCTCGCCGCGCCCACCTTCGCGAATCGCCGGCGGATGCGCATCAACAGCTGATCGCAGACCTCGCGATAGGCGGCGAGCTTCTGGTCGCGGCTGCCTTCGATGGTGGTGGGATCCATGGTCGGCCAATATTCGACATCGGCCGCGAGGGTCCGCGTCAGCTCCAGGGCCTTGTGGTGCGCCTCAGGCGACAGCGTGATGATGAGGTCGAAGTTCAACCCCTCCCAGTCCTCCAGCTCCTCGAAGGTCTGCGGCTTGTGGGCGGAGATGTCCTGGCCGAGCTCGGCCATCACGGACACCGCAAACGGATCGAGCTCGCCCTTTCTGGTCCCGGCCGATTTGACGTAGAGCCCTTGCGGAAACATGTGCTGCAACAGGCTCTCGGCCATCGGCGATCGCACGCTGTTCATCGCGCAGGCGAACAGCACGGACTGCGGATTGCTTGCGCGTGGGGGCGCAGCCATCCGCGACTAGCCTTTCCAGTGCAGGACGGTGATGAGCGTGAACAGCCGGCGCGAGGTCTCGAAATCGACCCGCACCTTGCCCTTCAGACGCTCCTGCAGCGTGCGCGATCCCTCGTCATGGATGCCGCGGCGACCCATGTCGATGGCCTCGATCTTGTCCGGCGTCGCGGTGCGGATCGCCTGATAATAGCTGTCGCAGATCATGAAATAGTCCTTCACGATCCGCCGGAACGGCGTCAGCGACAACAGATGCGCGACGACGGGCGTGCCGTCCTCGCGGCGGATGTCGAACATCAGGCGGTTGCCCGTGATGCCGATATGCAGCGTGAACGGGCCCTGCCCCTCCGCGCCGTCGGGCGCGAACAGGTTCTGCTCGATCAGGTCGTAGATCGCAATCGCGCGCTCATGCTCGATGTCCGGGCCGGAACGGCCGATCGAGTCCTCGTCGAGCGTGACGCCGACGATGCGATTGGTCGAGTCGTCCTGTTCGGGCGGCTTTGTCATGACAGATTGAGGCGCAATCCAATCGAGCGCGAATGGGCATCCAGCCCCTCCGCTTGTCCGAGCGTCATCGCGGCAGGGCCGAGCGCACGCAGCTGGTCCGGGCCGCATTTCAGGATCGAGGTGCGCTTCATGAAGTCGTGTACCGATAGGCCTGAGGAGAATCGCGCCGAGCGCGCGGTCGGCAGCACGTGGTTGGAGCCGCCGACATAGTCGCCGATGGCCTCCGGCGTATGAGCGCCGAGGAACACCGCACCGGCGTTGCGGATCTTTGTAGCGAGCGCGTCGGGATCGACAGTCATGATCTCGAGATGCTCGGCGGCGATGGCGTCCGCGAGCGGGATGGCATCGGTCAGATTTCTCACCATGATGATGGCGCCGAAATCGTTCCACGAGGCGCCGGCGATCGCGGCGCGCGGCAGCGTCTTGAGCTGCGCCGCGACCGCCTTCTCGACGTCGGCGGCAAGCCGTGCGGAATCGGTGATCAGGATCGACTGCGCGCTCGCGTCATGCTCGGCCTGCGCCAGCAAGTCTGCCGCGATCCAGTCGGCATTGCCGGTGTCGTCGGCGATGACGAGCACCTCGGAGGGGCCGGCGATCATGTCGATGCCGACCTTGCCGAATACCAGCCGCTTGGCGGCGGCGACATAGGCATTGCCGGGGCCGACGATCTTGGCGACCGGCGCGATGGTCGCGGTGCCGTGCGCGAGCGCGGCCACGGCCTGCGCACCACCGACGCGATAGATCTCGGTGACGCCGCCGAGATGGGCGGCCGCCAGCACCAGCGGGTTGAGCTTGCCGTCAGGCGAAGGCACCACCATGACCAGGCGCGCGACGCCGGCGACCTTGGCGGGCACGGCGTTCATCAGCACCGAGGACGGATAGGCCGCGGTGCCGCCGGGCACATACAGGCCGGCGGATTCGATCGCGGTATAGCGCCAGCCGAGCTCGACGCCGAGCGGGTCAGTGAAGCGCTCGTCCGCCGGAAGCTGACGCCGGTGATAGGTCTCGATGCGGTCGCGCGCGAGCTGGAGCGCGCCCAGCGTCGCGGCATCGCAGGCCTTCGTCGCAGCATCGATCTCGGCGGCGGTGACGCGCAGGGACGCCGCATCCAGCGTCAGCCGGTCGAATTTCTGCGTGGCCTCGAGCAGGGCCGCATCGCCGCGCTTGGCAACGTCGTCAACGATCGCGCGCGCGGCGGCCTCCACATCGGCCGAGACCTCGCGCTTGGCGGCGAGGAAGGCCGAGAATCGCTGGTCAAAATCGGCGCTGCTGCGGTCGAGACGAACGGGCATTTTATGATGGTCTTTTGGCTGGGCTTTTGGAGAGCGGGCTGGCTGACCCGCCCCCCTGCTCAATGGCGCGACGGCCACCCGCCGTCAACCCTTCCACTGCTGTCGCCCCGGCGCTGGGGTCCACCTCACCCCTCCCCCTCGATCCCCACGCCCGTTCCCAGCGCGTCCGCCCCGAGGTCGGTCAGCTCGCATTCCAGGCATTCGACGTCGAGGCGGATGGCGCCGCCCTGGGCAAACAAGAGCAGGGCACTGCCGCCAGGCTCCTCGTTGCGGCCGTCCCGGGGGTGAAATTCGATGCCGACGAGGTCCAGAAGCTTGTCTGGCGCGGCGAGGTCGATATTGCGCGACTTGCAGGCGAGCACGCGGTCGAAGCGGAGCGCGGCAACCAGGCGGCGCGGCTCGGTCTCGCCTTCCAGCGTCTGCTCCCAGTCCAGCCGGCTCATGCCGACGACGAGCCGCTTCTCGTTCTGCCGCCAGATGATGTCGGAGGCCTGGACACGGGCGTCCTGCACATGGGTCGAGATGACCGCGAGATCGTCGGCGTCCAGTGCAATCAGTTTGAGCTGGGGAGACATCGCCGGCGCTCCTCCTTCAGGATGGGGGGACTCAACGCACGCGGGCGCCGAAATTTCCGCGACAAGCTAACGAGGCAGCGGCCTAGAGGCCATTGATATCCTCCATCTCCAGGACTTTCCGCTTATATCCCTCCCGGGCGACGCGGATCATGGCGCGGCCGATCTGCTCGGTCGAGGTCACGAGCGACGGCGCGATCCGGCGCAGCACCGACCAGAGTGGCCAGGTTGCGGTATACACGGCCTGCACCCAGGCGGTTTTGGACCGGGCGCCGTGCAGGGGCTGGATCGCACCGGGCCGGAACATGTAGGCGGCCCTGAACGGCAGCTTGAACAGATCGTTCTCGGTCTTGCCCTTGATCCGCGCCCACATCCGCGAACTCTGCTCGCTGGAATCGGTGCCGGCGCCGGTGACATAGACGAACGTCATCTGCGGATTGAGCTTCGCCAGCGCTGTCGCAGCGGCGAGCGTGAGATCATAGGTCAGGTGACGGTAGCGCTGCTCGCTCATGCCGATCGAGGAGACGCCGAGGCAGAAAAAGCAGGCATCGAAGCCCGTGAGCTCCGCCTCGATCGCCGAATAGTCCGTGAAATCGTCGTGGGTGATCTCGGCCAACTTGGCGTTGCGCACGCCGGTCGGGCTGCGTCCGACCACGAGCACGCGGTCGATGCCGCGATCAACCAGGCATTCGCGCAAGACGCCCTGCCCGACCATACCCGTCGCGCCGAAGACGATGACTTTCATCGGAACGGTCTCATGGGGCTCGCAGCTCCGACCGCGAGCCCCATCTTCTCGAAGCTTTACGCCTGGAAAAATGCCAGCAGGTCCGCGTTGATGATCTCAGCGTGCGTGGTCGGCATGCCGTGCGGGAAGCCCTTGTAGGTTTTCAGCGTGCCCTGCTTCAGCAGCTTGGCCGACAGCGGCGCGGAATCGGCGTAAGGCACGATCTGATCGTCGTCGCCATGCATCACCAGCACGGGCACGTTGATCTTCTTCAGATCCTCGGTGAAATCGGTCTGAGAGAACGCGACGATGCCGTCGTAGTGCGCCTTGGCGCCGCCCATCATGCCCTGGCGCCACCAGTTCTGAATCACGGCTTCCGACGGTTTTGCGCCGGGACGGTTGTAGCCGTAGAACGGGCCGGCGGGGAGGTCGCGGTAAAATTGCGTGCGGCTCGCGGCGAGTTGTTTCTGGAGATCGTCGAACACGCTCTTCGGCAGGCCGCCCGGATTGGCTGCGGTCTGCACCATCAGCGGCGGCACCGCCGAGAGGATCGCGGCCTTCGCCACCCGGCTCTCACCGTGACGCGCGATGTAGTGCACGACCTCGCCGCCGCCGGTGGAGTGGCCGACGTGAATGGCGTTCTTGAGGTCGAGATGCGCGGTGAGCGCGGCGAGGTCGTCGGCATAATGGTCCATGTCGTGGCCATCGGCGACCTGCGCCGAGCGGCCATGGCCGCGGCGGTCATGGGCGATCACGCGATAGCCGCGCGCGACGAAATACAGCATCTGCGCGTCCCAATCGTCCGACGACAGCGGCCAGCCATGGCTGAACACGATCGGCTGGCCCGAGCCCCAATCCTTGTAGAAGATCTCGACGCCGTCTTTGGTGGTGATGGTGGGCATTGTGGACTCCTTTGAATAGATAAGGTCATTCCGGGGCGCGCACCAGCGCGAACCCGGAATCTGGAGATTGCTGATCGAGATTCTCAGGTGCGCGATTGCGCACCAGGGCTCATCGCTGCGCGATGCCCCGGAATGACGAGAGATTGGGCGATCAGGCAAACGCCATCGGCTTGTAGCGGCGCCAGGCGCCGATGGTGAGCACGACGAAGAACACCAGCACGATGCCCTGCACCACGGCGAAGACCGGGCCCGATGGCGGCGCCGGTGGCACGGCGGGTGCGAGCGCGGCGAGCGCCGGCACCTTCAGGAACGACTGGATCACCAGCACGAACACGTTGAAATAGAGCGAGATCATCGCGGTCACGATGTAGACCGGACGCCAGACACCTTTGAGCTTCATGCTGTAGAGCGAGAAGCAGGCGATGGCGAGCAGCACCAGGGAGATGATGCCGATGACGTGCGAGGGCAACAGCTCCTTGAACGGAAACAGGAAGCCGGTGGCGCTGGTGAGAATGGTGAACAGCAGGAAGGTCGCGGTGAGGGCCGGCATCGGCTTCGAGCCGAGCAGGCCGAACATCACCACGAGGCCAGCAGCGATGGCGATCAGGCTGATGATGACATGGATCAGCGTCAGGGCTTGCAGGCTCAATCCAAGCATCATGGCATCTCTCCTACTCTCAGCATTGAGATGACGAGAGTAGTATTACGGTCCTCATCGGATTGCCACATGCGCTATCGCCGCATGAGCGCAACAAGCCATGCGCGGTCGTGCGAATTGACAACGCCTGCCCGGATTTTTGCAGTGCTGTCATGGATCGACAGCAGATTGTACCCCGGATGGAGCGCAGCGAAATCCGGGTTCTCGCGCTTGGATCGTACTGTCCCGGATTACGCTTCGCTCCATCCGGGCTACGAGCGCTCAGGCTTTCGACGAAAGTTGAATCGTTGCTTCAAACTTCCTTGGTGTCGAAGATCAGCAGATCGGCACCGCCGCTGGCGAATTTCGGCACGTCGGCGCCGGTCGCCTTGCCTTCCGGGCTGCCGAACGCCGCCTGGATGTCGGCGACGCTGTCGAAGGTGAGAATCGCGACGAGGTGGATTCCGGAGGGACCAGCGGGGGAGGCGACCGGTCCCTTGCTAACGGCATATTTCTTCAGGCCGGGAAGTTTCTTGGCGAGGGGAATGTGGGTCTCGGCATAATATTTGTCGAAGGCGGCAGCATCCTTGGGCGTCTTGTAGAGCACGACGATTTCGGCCATTTGGTCCTCCCGTGTGAATCTTTGTTCTTCGACGCGCCATTAGCCTCGCGACGAGGCGATAGTCTCCAGGATACGGCGCGTATGGCAAGCCGGATTCCGCTTGCCATTCGCTTGTCTTGTCCTTGCCTAAAGCGCCGGTTTTGCGGCGTCGCCGAGATAGCCGTGCAGGGACGCCACGACCTGCGCCCCTTCGCCGATGGCGCCGCCGACGCGCTTGACGGAGCCGGAGCGGACGTCGCCGACGGCGTAGACGCCGGGCACGGAGGTCTCGAGCGGCGCCACGAGCCGCCCCTGGTTCTGCTCGGACTGCGCGCCCGTCACGACGAAGCCGCCGCGATCGAGCGTGACGCCGCAGCCGTCGAGCCAGGCGGTGGCGGGATCGGCGCCGACGAACAGGAAGAGATTGCGGATGTCGGCAGCGTCCTCATCCGACGACAGCCGGCTCTTCCACCGGATGCGCCGCAGCAGCGAGGCCTCATCGCCTTCGAGCGCCGTGATCTCGGTGTTGAACATCAATTCGATGTTCGGCGTCGCTTCGATGCGCTCGATGAGATAGCGCGACATGCTGGCCCCTAAGCCGCCGCCGCGGATGATCATCAGCACTTTTTTGGCATGGCCCGAGAGAAACACGGCCGCCTGCCCGGCCGAATTGCCGGCACCGACCAGAGCCACCTCCTCGCCGGCGCAGAGCCGTGCCTCGACCGGCGAGGCCCAGTACCAGACGCCGCGTCCCTCGAACTTGTCGAGGTTCTCGATCTCAGGCCGGCGATAACGCGCGCCGCTCGCGACCACCACCGCGCGCGAGCGCAAGGGATCGCTGCCGTCGAGCGCCACCGAAAATGCGCCGTCCTTGCGCGTGCAATCGAGTGACTTCACCGTGACGGGGATCATGATGTCGGCGCCGAACTTCTGCGCCTGGGTGAAGGCGCGCGCGGTCAGGGCCTGACCGGAAATGCCAGTCGGAAAGCCCAGATAGTTCTCGATGCGTGCGCTGGCGCCGGCCTGGCCTCCGAAGGCGCGGATGTCGAGCACGGCGACGGACAGACCTTCGGACGCCGCGTACACGGCGGTGGCGAGCCCGGCCGGACCGCAGCCGACGACGGCAACATCGTAGATGCGATCCCCCTTCGCCCCGCCGATCATGCCGATGGCACGGGCAAGCGCGGTCTCGTTGGGATTGCGCAGCACCGTGCCGTCGGCGGCGACGACCAGCGGCCAGTCTTCCGGCTTCGGCGAATAGCGCGCGATCAATTCGGCGGCGTCGGTGTCATGCTCGGGATCGAGCAGATGATGCGGCTGACCGTTGCGGGTGAGAAAGCCCTGCAGGCGCACCACGCCGGCCGAATGCGACGGGCCGATCAGCACCGGGCCGCCGACGCCGCCCTGAATCAGATTGACCCGGCGCAGGATCAGCGCGCGCATGATGCGCTCGCCGAGCTCGGCCTCGGCCACCAGCAGCGCGCGCAGCCGGTCCGGCGGCAGCACCAACGTCTCGACATCGCCCTCGGCGCGGCCGTCGACCAGCGCCGGCTGTCCGGAGAGCTGGCTGAGCTCGGCCAGGAATTGTCCCGGCCCCTGGTCGATCACCGGGGTAACATGACCGAGCCCGTCGCGCTGAGTGATGGCGACATGGCCTTTCAGCACGACGAACATGCCGGGACCGGGCTTGCCGGTCTCGAACAGGAACTCGCCGTCCTGGTAGCTGCGGACCTCGCCGAAATGCCTGATGCGCTCGATCTCGGCCGGCGTCAGCGCCGGAAAGGTCTGCTCGGGGCGGGTGAACCGCGCCATCTGCGCGTCGCGGTCGGTTCGTTGCTGTTCGTCCTGCCCCATGGCCACTGTCATGCACTCCAAAAAAATTCGAGCCGGCCCCGATCGCCGAGCTTCGATTGCCGGACTTCAATTCCCGGTCTTGCCGGCGGCCCCCTCATCTAGGGAACCATCGTCGTTCTGCGAGGGGCCTGTCATTGCGGCGCGCTCGCGCGCCTGCAGCTTCCGCCGCTTCAGGTTTTCGCGCAGGGCCGATTTCAGCCGGTCCTGCCGCCCGTCCTGGCCGCGTGCCGCGGCTTTATCGGTGTCGTCGGTCATCTCTGGGCTCATCCAGATCGTCATGTAGCATGCCCAAGGAATACGACAGCTCAGGAGGCCTGCGAAGCTGATCGTGCGAACTTCAAAATGGGCCAAATCCGCCGGCACGGCCAACTGACCAGTTGGCTGGGACATCAGCGGGACCAAAATCGTCCAAAATCGGTCATTTCGGGGCAAACAGGCCGATTCCGGCCGCAACGCCGCCGATTTTCTCGATTTGACGGGGCCGCCAAGCTTGCACATGAGGGGGCCTTGTGGCATCCATCGCCCCGCTTGGCGGGCCCGGTCGCGGCCCGATTCTGTGCCAGCATTTGCTGCCGTAGCTCAGTGGTAGAGCACTCCCTTGGTAAGGGAGAGGTCGACAGTTCAATCCTGTCCGGCAGCACCAGCTTTCCCCCCATTGAAGCGTGCGCAACACCGTACGGATGCCATCGTGATCAAACGTTCCCTGCCCTATGAAGGACTGCTCCACGAGATCGTCGAGCACAATGGCGTGCTCTATCTCGGCGGCATCGTTCCCGAGGATACCGCCCTCGACATGGCGGGCCAAGCCGACGACGTGCTGCGCCAGTTGAAGACCTTGCTCGAAGGGGCCGGCTCCGATCTCTCCTGCGTTCTCCAGGTGACGATCTTCGTGACCGATCTCGCCGACAAGGCCGCGCTCAACCAGGTGTGGAAGCGCTATTTCACCGCGGACCATCTGCCGGCGCGCGCCGCGCTCGGCGTTGCGGATCTCGGCCCGGGCGTCAAGCTGGAGCTGACTGCGATTGCGGCGCGTCGCTGAGAAAGCGCACGAGGCGAGGCGCAAGCGCTCGGTCATTCTGATGTCCACACATGACGCAGCGTTCTCGCGGCTGGAAGCGCCCGAGTTTTGCCCGTTTCCTTGACCCTCTTCCTTGAAGAGGGCGCAGGGAAGGCCGGGTGCCGACAGGCACCCGCGGTCTGCTGCGCGAAATGCACACGCAGGAAGAACCGCACAGCAGCATACAGGTGGTGCCGATCACTCGGCCTTCCCTGCGCGATGGTCGGACGGCTTATGCCGTGCTCTCCCGGGAGCCGAGTTCCTTCTGGCCTCCCTCGCCCCGCGATTTGATGCAGTCTGCCCGGTTGGGCTCGCTCGCATCTCCGCGAAAGGCTTGACCGTAGCAACGACGGCCAGGACCACACGGTTTTGCCGTACGCGCATTCGTCGGCGCCACAGGGTTCGACGGCATTGTGCACATCGCCATCGAAATGTCGGCGCGACGAACTGAACAGCGCCGCTCGTCCGCACGCGGGTGTCGGGCTCACAGGGACTACCCGCCCTGCCCGCCCCAATCTCATGCCGACGCTGCCGCGTCCACCGCAAGCCCGGCTCGCGATCAAGACGACCTCGAGATCGCCCCTCTTGGTGGGCCGGGATGGGCGATACACACGCCAAAACCGAATTTCGGTAAAGTAGAATATTTTGAGGCGGGGACTTGACGGGGCCCTAGGTGTTTTGCCCGACGGGTCGCGATCGGCCGGCGCAGGTAAGGTTAATACTTCCTTTCGATTGTCGGTAAAATTTTATCCATTATCGTCTTTGTCATTCATGACGAACCAGGGGGCTCCGATAGTGCTTGCGTTTTGCCTGATCGTGATTGGGACCGCGTTGCTTCTTTCCGGCATTGTTGCCTTCGGCTTTCATCGGAACTCGCTGCATTCGATGGCGTTGCTGTAGCCGTATCGAGGCGCCGGCGCGCCGGATGAGTGCGAGCAATTTATGCGCCGGAGCGCAGCTCGTAGGATGGGTAGAGCGCAGCGAAACCCATCACCTCCTTACAGCGCGACCAAAAACGATGGGTTTCGCCAGCGCTCTACCCATCCTACGCATCGTCAATCGTCGCCGTGCACCTGACGCGCGGTGAACCGCTCATCCGCCCGGCGCAGCCGCCGGCTTAGCTCGCGGTTGATGTTCTGCAGGACGATCACATAGGCGTGGACGTCGGCCTTGTAGCAGGCGTAGAGATTCTGCGCGGTCAGCTCGTACAGCACCGTCGCACTTTCCGCGATTACGGTGGCGGAGCGGTTCTGCATTTCGATCAGCGTCATCTCGCCGAAGAAATCGCCTCGCTCCAGAACGGACATGCGGATGACGCTTCCCGCCTGCGTCCGCTTGCTCACCGCCAGCCGACCGGACCTGACGATGAACATCGAACGGCCCGGCTCGC
This sequence comes from Bradyrhizobium daqingense, assembly GCF_021044685.1. Lineage (NCBI taxonomy): Bacteria > Pseudomonadati > Pseudomonadota > Alphaproteobacteria > Hyphomicrobiales > Nitrobacteraceae > Bradyrhizobium > Bradyrhizobium daqingense. The sequence continues at coordinate 1,824,951 of NZ_CP088014.1, read as the reverse complement.
CTTCCGCGACGACGCTCGCGCCGGCATCGAAGCGGCGCTCGACCAGCATCGAGATGAGGAGATCGAGGCTTCCGTCCGAAAGGCCGCCGAAGAATGGCGTCGCGAGCAGGAACGCTTTCAGGTCGGGAGCGCTGACAGCCATGACCATCCTCCGCGCTGCGAGCTATCCGGGCTTGCGCCCCTTGATCGCGTGCGCGCGCGCACTACAGGTGATGCGGCCATCGGCCCCCGCCGGCAGGTTCGCACGGACGCGTGAGATGAGCATCTCGACCTCGCCGGGCTTCATCGCGGCGACGGTAGGCCGAAGCGCGGGAGACTTCAGGCCTGTGATCCAGAAATCATCGAAATCTGCGAAAGTCCGGTGCACGGTGATCTCTCGCGTTTGCACCTCCTCCAGACCTGCTCCGATCCACAGGTCTTGCAACGCTTGCATCCGGGACGCGTCCATCCGCGGCGGACGGGTCGCCTCAAGACCCATGGCCTTTATCTGCTCGTAGATCGGATCAAGCGGAAAGCCGCCGCCCAACATGTCCCACATATACGTCGCGACGACGCCGCCGGGAGCAACGACTCGCACCATTTCGCTGATACCCTTGGCGGGATCCGGAACGAACACGAGAACCAGCGCCATCACAGCCGCATCGAAGCTGCCATCGGCGAAAGGGAGGGCCATGGCATCGCCCTGGCTAAAATTTGCCACGCGCGCGCCGGGCCGAGTACGTGCAAAAGCGAGTTGCTCCGCCGAGGGATCGATACCCTGGACTTCGGCGGGACTGCATCGCTCGACCAACAGCTCAGTAAAGGCCCCGTTGCCGCAACCGATGTCGATCCACCGCAAGCCCGCGGGAGGTGCCAGCCAGTCAAGGAATATATTGCCGGCGAAGCGGCTCCAAATTCCCATCATCTGCTCGTAGGCGGCACCGTCGTCGAAACGAATTGTCTGCTCTGCCATGTCGAGATCCTCCCGGCCCGATGACGATCCTTGACGCGCTCATTCTGCGCACAAAGGTTGGGATCGGGAAAGTGTCTGGTGGACCTTGGCCCGCATTGGCCTACTCTACTGCCGTGCGACACCCTCGCCGCGGAGCGTCCGCCTCCGCCAAAGATCGGCCATCACCTTTGCGGCCGCCATAACCACCAGCACGCACAGTGCCGCTTTCGAGATCGTCTCCATCGTCCCCTCGATCAAGAGGCAATGGACCACGCTGCCTGCGACGATGACGATGGCAAGCGGAATATGGATGATGCGCCAGGTTCGCAGCCGCAGGCCCAATCGCCGGCGCAGGAGCGCCAGAAGCGCGACGATGAAGATGGCCCACATCGCGGTGACGCCGAAGGGGGAGAACGGGGTCGGCGATGCATAGGTCAGCGCATCGATCATGTCGGGCGGGCTGGTGATCCAGAGGCCGGCGACGTGGATCACCACAGCCAGCACCAGCGTGCCGCCGATCCAGTGATGGGCGCGCCGGCCGCGATAGGCCGACAGGCCCGGCAGATATCCGCCGATCAGCAGCGGCTGCATCAGCACGAGACCGAGGGCGATGATCCCGGCGAAGCCGGCGAGGATGTAGACCGGACCGCGCCAAGCGAGCTGCTCGCTGGTCGCAGCCAGCGCGACCGGCACGCCGATGGCCAAGGCAAGGGCGACCCAGATCAGGATCCCCCGCGCCGAACTCCACCCCGTCATTCGCTGGCCCGATCAGGCCGGCTGCAGCACGAAGTGCGCCTCGAGGCTGGTTTCCTTTGCGCTGCGCATCACCGGCCGCAGGAACACCGTCTTGAACTCGCCGCTGTCATAGGCGAGGTGGCCGTGCGGCTGGCCGAAGATGGGAATGATCTGCGGCATTTCGAGCCGGAACTTGCCGTCCTTGTCGGTGAGCGTGGCGCCGTGGCTCTGCGGCTCGTGCTCCTGCCCTTCCACCGTGTGCGCCCAGATCTGGATGCGCTGGCCGGAGAGCGGCGCGCCATCGCCGGCACGGCGGACGGTGCCGCTCATCCAGAAGCCGCCCTTGCCGATCCGCTCCACGATCGCCGCGCCCTTTCGATAGTTGTTCGCTCCACCCGACATCGTTTCGGTCGGCGCGAGGCCTGCCGCACGGGCGGGCAACAAGAGGCCGGGAACGGCGGATGCCAAGACGCCGGTTGCGAGGACGGAGCCGCCGGCGACGAGGAGATTGCGGCGGTTGAATACCGTGGTCATGTCGGTTCCTCCTGGCACCCCTGCGGCTGCCTCCGCAGGCTACAACAACAGGCGCAAAACGCCCAGTTGCGACGAAGGGCGCCAAGGGTCGCAATAACAGTGTTGTGAACGGGGACGGGGGCTGTCCGAACCTTCAAGCGAGAGTGTCTTCCTGACACTACATGTGTCCTTACGCGCCTCGCCGCGCAGATCCCCTCACGTCAGGTTTCCCACATGATCCCCTTTTCCGTGCTCGACCTCGCGCCCATTCGCCAGGGCGGCGACGCGTCGCAGGCGTTTCGCAACTCGCTCGATCTCGCCCAGCATGCGGAGAAATGGGGCTACAAGCGGTTCTGGCTTGCCGAGCATCACAACATGACGGGGATCGCGAGCGCGGCGACGTCGGTGGTGATCGGGCATGTCGCGGGCGGGACCAAGACGATCCGCGTCGGCTCCGGCGGGATCATGCTGCCGAACCATTCGCCGCTGGTCATCGCCGAGCAGTTCGGCACGCTGGAATCGCTCTATCCCGGGCGGATCGATCTCGGGCTCGGCCGCGCGCCGGGCACCGACCAGTTCACGGCGCGTGCATTGCGGCGCGACCTCGCCACCACGTCCGAGAATTTTCCGCATGACGTGCTGGAATTGCAGGCGCTGCTCGGCGACGTGCAGCCTAATCAGGCCATCCGCGCCGTGCCAGGCATGGGCACCAAGGTGCCGCTGTGGATCCTGGGATCGAGCACGTTTGGCGCGCAGCTTGCGGCGATGCTCGGACTGCCCTTCGCCTTCGCCTCGCATTTCGCGCCGCAGATGATGATGCCGGCGCTACGCGAATATCGCGCGCGCTTCGAGCCATCGGCGCAGCTCGACAAGCCCTATGCGATGATCGGCGTCAACGTGTTCGCGGCCGACAGCGACGAAGAGGCGCGGCGGATGTTCTCATCGCTGCAGCAGCAGTTCATCAATTTGCGCCGCGGCACGCCCGGCCCGCTGCCGCCGCCGGTCGACGACATGGACACGCTGTGGTCGCCGGCGGAGAAGGCTGGCGTTGCGCAGTCGCTATCGTGCTCGGCGGTGGGCTCGCCCGCCGCGGTGGAAGAGAGGCTGAAGGCGCTGATTGCCGAGACCGGAGCGGACGAGCTGATGACGACGGGGCAGATCTACGACCATTCCGCGCGACTGCGCTCGTTCGAGATCGCGGCGGAGGTGCGGGAGAGGTTGGCGAAACAGCCGGCGGTGTGAGCGGGATCGTGCTTGTCATTACGAGCGAAGCGAAGCAATCCAGGCTGCCTCCGCGGAAACAGTCTGGATTGCTTCGTCGCTTCGCTCTTCGCAATGACGGCGGGGCCGTCTAATCCGTAAACCCGAACAGCCTGGCCGGATTGTGCACCAGAATCTTCTCCAGCTCGGCCTGGTCGGGCGCGTAGCGGTACATCAGCTCGAGCAGATCGGCATCGTTCGGCGGCTGCTTCACCGAGACCGGATGCGGCCAGTCGCTGGCCCAGACGCAGCGGTCGGGCGCGGCCTCGATATAGGCGCGCGCGATCGGGATGACGTCGTCGTAAGGAGCGCCGGCTTTTGAGGTTTTCTCGCCGAGCGACAGCATGACCCAGAAATTGCCCTTGGCGAGCAGCTCCAGCATCTTGCGCAGATTCGGATCGGCCTTGCCGGCTTCCGGATCAGGGCGCGCCATGTGGTCGATCAGCACGGGCACGTCCAGGTTCTCGTACTTGGCGACGCTGGACATGATGCCGTCCTTCTCCGGCTGGATCTTGGCGTACCAGCCGAGCTCGCGGATGCGGGCGATGGCGCGCGCAAAATCGGCGTCCGACAGCACCGCGCCGAGCTCCTGGCGGAAGCTGAAGCGGGCGCCGCGGACGCCGGCGTCATGCAGCCTGGCGAGATAAGAATCGTTCGCCTCGGCGAACACCAGCGCGTTGGCGCAGCCGCGATAGTTCGGGCCCATCGCTTTGAGTCCGTCGAGCACGACGGCATGGTCGGCGCCGTAAGTGGTGGTTTGCACGATGATGCCGCGCTCGATGCCGAGCTGCTTGTGCATGCGCAGCGCCGCTTCCCAGGTCGCGGTCGGCATCCGATAGGCCGCACCGGGCCGCTCCGGATATTTCTCGATCGGGCCCAGCACGTGAAACTGGCTGTCGATGGTCTTCGGCGGCGGAGCCTTGACCGGGCGGCGCGGATTGGGATCGAACGGCAGATAGGTCGGCATGCAGGCGCTCCTTCAGTCGATCACGGCGGTGAAGTCGCACTGCACCAGCGCGCCGCCGTCCATGTTGTCCATCGGCAGCGCGTGACGCGCGGGCCGGGAATGCTCGTCCGGAAACATCTTCAGCCACTCGACATTGACGGGCCCGCGCTGCGAGCGGTCCTTCAGCCACACCGTCATCTTGATGATGTCGTCGGTGGTGCCGCCGGCGGCCTCCACCGTCGCCTTCATATGCGCGAACATGTTGGCGCATTGGGCGTCGAGGCTCTCGGGCATCGCATTGGTCGCGGGATCGCGGCCGAGGATGACGCCCGACATCACGAGATTGCCGATGCGGCAGGCGTTCGGAATGGGGTTGACGTGCTTGAAGCCGCCGATGTGGATGCTCCTGCGCCGCTGGTGACCCGTCATGGTGCGCTCCCTGCTTGTTATTGCTTCAAACGAACCGGCACGACACCGAGCCGAACGCGCCGTAATCGGCATGGAAGGTGTCGCCGCGACGGATGTCGACCGGGCGCGTGAACGAGCCCGCCAGCACCACCTCGCCGGCCGCGAGATGTTCGTCATGCGGCGCGAGGCGGTTGGCGAGCCAGGCGATGCCGCTCGCCGGGTGATTGAGCACGCCCGCGGCAAGCCCGGTTTCCTCAACCTCGCCGTTGCGGAACAGCAGCGCGCCGATCCAGCGCAGATCCGCATCCAGGGGGCGGAACGGCCTTCCGCCGAGCACCAGCGCCGCATTCGCGGCATTGTCCGAGATCGTGTCCATCACCTTGCGCGTCTTGCCCGTCTCGGGGTCGACGCGATGCATGCGCGTCTCCAGGATTTCGAGTGCGGGCGTGACGTAGTCGGTGGCGTTGAGCACGTCGAAGATGGTGCAGTCGGGCCCGCGCAGCGGCGCCTTCAGCACGAAGGCGAGCTCGACCTCGATCCGCGGTGCGTGGAAGCGGTCGAACGGGATCGGCGTCGCGTCGGCGTAGAACATGTCGGCGAACAGCACGCCGTAATCGGGCTCGTTGATGCCGACCGCGTTCTGCATCGCCTTCGAGGTCAGGCCGATCTTGTGGCCCTTGATGACGCGGCCGCGCCCGAGCTGAAGCTTGGTCCAGGCGCGCTGGATTGCATAGGCATCCTCGATGCCGAAGTCGGGATATTCCTTCGTGAACATCGGGATCAGCGATTTGGTGCGCTCGGCCTCGTCGAGGCGCGCGGCGAGGCGTTCGATCGTGGCGGCATCCAGCATCGTCTATTGCTCCGCGGCCACGGTGTTGCGCAGCACGCCGATGCGGCTCGACTCGACCTCGACGACGTCACCCGCCTTGAGCCAGCGCGGCGGATCGAAGCGCGCACCCGCGCCCGTCGGCGTGCCCGTCACGATCATGTCGCCGGGCTTCAGCGTCGCGAAAGTGGAGAGATAGGAGATCAGGAAATCGAACGGAAACATCAGCCGCTCGGTGGTGTCCTGCTGCCGCACCTCGCCGTTGACGCGCGTGACGATGTCGTGCGGACCGCGCGGATCGAGCTCGTCCGACGTGACGATCCACGGGCCGATGCTGCCGGAGCGGTCGAAATTCTTGCCCTGCGTGACGTTGAACTTGCCGTGGCGCAGCCAGTCGCGGATCGTGCCCTCATTGCACAGCGTCATGCCGAAGATGTGCGACCACGCCTTGTCGCGCGGAATGTGGCGGCCGCCCTGCCCGATCACGATGACGAGCTCGCCTTCGTAGTCGAGCTGGTCGGAAACCTTGGGCTTCTCGAGCGGCTGGCCGGAGCCGGTCATCGAGGACATGCTGCGCACGAACAGGCTGGGATATTTGGGCAGGTCCGAATCGTCTTTGTATTCCGCATTGCGCTCGGCGTAGTTGACGCCGATGCACCAGAGCTTTTCCGGCGCCAGCACCGGCGGCAGCAGGACGAGCTCGTCGAGCGCGTGGTCCGGCTTTTGCCCGGCGACCGCTTCCTGCGCGTCGGCGAGGGCGTTGGCCGCAATCAGCGCCTTCACATCGGAATAGTCGCGGCCGATGCGCCCGGTCAGATCGACCACGCCGCCGTCGACGGCCGCGCCGTAGCGCGGCTCTCCGTCCAGGAGATAGCTCAGCACTCGCATTGTCATTTCCTCCGATGATCTCGAGGCGGCTGGGCGGGATGACCGGCCCGCGCACTCAGTCTTTTGATTTGGGCGTCTGGAACACGGTGTTGAGCGTCACGATGTCGCCGAGCCGGGCGTAGCGCGGGCCGCCGATGCGCGCGATCGGATCGAGCGCCTTGGTCTCGACCTTGCCGTCATTGACGAGCCCGTCGCGCAGGTGGAACATCACGACCTCGCCGACGATGAGCCGGCTCTTGGCATCGCCGAATTCGAGGCACTGCCGGAAGCGGCACTCCATCGCAACGGGAGCTGCGGCGAGCCTGGGCACCTTGATGCGCTCGCAGGGCATCGTCTCCAGACCGAGATGCTCGACCTCGCTGATTTCAGGCGGATGCTCGACCGATGAGTCGTGCACCGCATTCATCAGCGGCGTATCGGCGATGTGGATCACATATTCCTCGGTATCGAGGATGTTGTGCGCGGTGTCCTTGTAGTCGGCGCCCTTGCGGCCGACGCTGATGGCCAGCATCGGCGGCTTCTGCGAGACGAAGGTGAAGGCGCTGAACGGCGCGAGGTTGAGCACGCCGCTGCGCGACAGGCTGGTGACCCAAGCGATCGGGCGCGGCACCACGATGCCGGTCATCAGCCGGTAGATGCGCTCCGCGCCGAGCTCGGTGGGGTCGATCCGCATCGATCAATCAGCCCTGATGTTGGCCTTGCGCACGACCGGAATCCATTTGGCGTCCTCGCGCACGAGATAGGCCTTGAACTCGTCGGGCGTCATCGCGGTCGCTTCGCCGCCGAGCTTCTCGAACTTGTCGGCGATGGCCGGGTCCTTCAAGATCGCGACCAGCGTCGTGTGCAGCTTCTCGACGATTGGTGCCGGCGTGCCCGCGGGCGCGAACAGGCCGGTGAAGGTCTGGCCGTCGAAATCCTTGTAGCCGAGCTCGGCGAAGGTCGGCACATCAGGCAGCGACTTCAGGCGGTGCGGGCTGGTGACCGCGAGCGGGCGGAACAGGCCGGCCTTGATGTGCTGGAGGCTGACCGTGAGCTGGTCGAATGCGAACTGCACCTGGCCGCCGAGCAGATCGTTGATCGCCGGCGCGTTGCCGCGGTAATGCGCCGTGACCCATTGCAGCTCGAGGTTCGACTGCATCAGCTCGCTGAGCAGGTGGTTGGTGGTGCCGGGGCCGGGCGAGGCCATGGTCAGCTTGCCGGGCTCGCGCTTGGCGAGGTCGATGAACTCCTTGAAGCTCGTCGCCTGTACCGAGGGATGCACCTCGAGCACCAGCGGCGTCATCGAGATGGTCGAGATCGGCAGGAAGTCCTTCTTCCAATTATAGGCCTCGCGCTTGTTGATCTCGGTCGCGAACAGCACCGGGCCGTTGGCGCCGACGAACAGCGTGTAGCCGTCGGGCGCGGATTTCGCGAAGGCCTCGCCCGCGATCATGCCGCCGGCGCCGGCCTTGTTCTCGATGACGAAGGGCTGGCCGAGCTTTTCCTGGAGCTTGTCGGCGATGATGCGCGCGGCGCTGTCGACATTGCCGCCGGCCGGATACGGCACGATCAGCTTGACGTTGCGCGCGGGCCATTCCTGCCCAGAGGCGGGCCCCGCCAGCATCGCCGCCACGGCGGCAATGCCAATCCAGATTATTCTCATGTTAACCTCCCAGCAGCGCTTCTAAATTCCTTCGGTGCCCTGACGTCGTGCGGGGCAATCCGACCTCGGCGCAATCTTCAAATGCGTGCTTGTTCTGTCGAGGGAATTGTGGCGTTCTTGTCCATATTATGGACAGAACGGCACTCGCTCGCAATGCAACGGAACCGCGCGAGGGCGCGCAGGCGATCCGCCGCGCGCTCGCCGTGCTGCGCATTCTGGCCGCAGGGCGCGAAGACGGCGTCCCGCTGGCCGAGGTGGTTAGGGCCACGGGCCTCACCCGCCCGACCGTGCATCGCATCGTCCACGTGCTGATCGAGGAAGGCATCGTCGAGCGGCACGAGCGGACTGGCCGCTACGCGATCGGCAACCAGGTGCCGGAGCTGGCGCTCGCGCGTCCCCGGCCGTCGCGGCTCCTGGTTGCCGCCAATCCGTCGCTGCGACGCGCCTCGACCGAGATCGGCGACACGCTGTTCCTGACGGTGCGCACCGGCAACGACACGCTGTGCGTCGACCGCAGGATCGGCGTCTATCCGATCCAGGTGCTGTCGATCGAGGTCGGCGCGCGCCGGCCGCTCGGCGTCTCAAGCGCCGGCGTCGCGATCCTCGCCGCGATGCCGGCACAGGACGCGCGCAAAATCGTCGCAGCCAACGAGAAGCGATTCGAAGCCTACCGGACCGATGTGGCGACGGTGATGGGCGAGGTGACGGCCGCAAGACGGCTGGGCTACGGCAAGCGGGAGATCGGCCTCGTGCAGGGCACGAAATCGATCTCGACCTGGATCAAGACGCCGGACGGCCGGCCGGCCGCCGCGATGACGGTCTCCGCCGTTCGCACCAGGCTCGGCCCCCGCCGCGAGCAGGAGGTCGCGGAGATATTGCTGCGCGAGGCTGGGATCATCGAGCAGGCGATCCGAGGTTAGGCGGCGCTGTCAATGGGCTGACGCCGCATGCCATTTTGTGGCACAAGAACCACCTCCACCGATCGACCAACGAGGCCACGCATGCCCGCGCCGAAACCGCCTGCCTTCGAGACCCTGAGCCTGCATGCGGGCCAGCATCCAGATCCCGCAACCGGCGCCCGGGCGGTGCCGATCTTCCAGACCACCTCCTACGTGTTCCAGGATTCCGATCACGCCGCGGCGCTGTTCAATTTGGAGCGCGCTGGCCATATCTATACGCGCATCTCCAATCCGACCACGGGTGTGCTGGAGGAGCGGCTTGCGGCGCTGGAAGGCGGCGTCGGCGCGATCTGCACCGCCAGCGGCATGGCCGCGCTGCATCTGGCCATCGCGACGCTGCTCAATGCCGGCGACCACATCGTCGCGTCGAGCTCGCTCTATGGCGGCACCATCAACCTCCTGGCGCACACGCTGCCGCGCTTCGGCATCACCACGAGCTTCGTCAAGCCGCGCGACCTCGACGCGTTCCGCAGCGCGATCAAGCCGAACACCAGGCTCGTGATCGGCGAGACCATCGGCAATCCCGGGCTGGAAGTCCTCGACATTCCCAAGGTCGCGGCGATCGCGCATGAGGCGAAGATACCGCTGCTGATCGACAACACCTTCGCCACGCCCTATCTCAGCCGCCCGATCGAGCTCGGGGCCGACATCGTCATGCATTCGGCGACCAAATGGATCGGCGGCCACGGCATCGCGATCGGCGGCGCCATCATCGACGGCGGCCGGTTCGACTGGCGCGGGTCCGGCAAATTCGGCGTGCTGACCGAGCCCTATGGCGGCTATCACGGCATCGTCTTCGACGAGCAATTCGGTACCGCGGCTTTCATCATGCGCGCCCGCACCGAAGGCCTGCGCGATTTCGGCGCCTGCCTGTCGCCGACCAATGCATTTCAGCTGCTGCAAGGCGTCGAGACGCTCGGCGTGCGCATGGACCGGCATATGCAGAACACGCATCTCGTACTGGAGGCCCTCAAGGCCAACAAGGCCGTCGACTGGGTGCTGCATCCCTCGCTGGAAAATCACACGGACTATCAGCTTGCCAAGACGCTGCTGCCGCGCGGCGCCGGCTCCATCGTCTCCTTCGGCATCAAGGGCGGCCGGCCCGCGGGCCGCAAATTTATCGAGCAGCTGCGCATGATCAGCCATCTCGCCAATGTCGGCGACGCCAAGTCGCTGGTGATCCACCCCGCCTCGACCACGCATCAGCAGATGGATGCCGAGCAGCTCAAGGCCGCCGGCATCGGCGAGGAGCTGGTGCGGCTCTCGGTCGGCATCGAGACGGCAAGCGACATCATCGACGATCTCGCCCAGGCGCTCCGCATCTCGCAGAAGGTTTAAGCCATGAAGCTCTCCGTCAACGGCACCGAGGTGTTCGCCGCAACCGGCGGCCGCGAGTTCGACAAGTCCCTGCCCACGGTCGTCTTCATCCACGGCGCCGGCTTCGATCATTCGACCTGGGCGCTGCACACGCGCTGGTTCGCCCATCACGGCTTTGGCGTGCTGGCGCCTGATCTGCCCGGCCATGGCCGCTCGGCCGGACCGTCGCTGTCTGATATCGCCGAGATGGCCGACTGGACCGCCGCGCTGCTGGATGCGGCGGGAAGCGCAAGGGCGCATCTGATCGGCCATTCCATGGGATCGCTGATATCACTGGAAACGGCAGCCCGCCATCCCGGCAAGGTCTCCGCGCTGAGCCTGATCGGCACCGCCGCGACCATGACGGTCGGCCCGGATCTTTTGAAGGCCGCCGAGGCCAACTCGCAGGATGCCAACGACATGGTCTCGATCTGGGGCCTCGGCTTCAACGCCGAACTCGGCGGCAGCCTCGCGCCGGGCCTGTGGATGCATGGCGGCGCGCAGGCCGTGCTGAAGGCTTGCGAGCCGGGCGTGCTCTTTAGGGATCTGTCCGCCTGCAATGCCTATGCGAACGCGCTGACCGCTGCCGCGAGCGTGAAGGTGCCGACCACGCTCATTCTTGGCGAACGGGACATGATGACACCGGCCAAGGCCGGCAAGGCGCTTGCGGCCGCCATTCCGCATGCGAAGACTGTCGTAGTGCGGGGCGCCGGGCACATGATCATGGCTGAGCGCCCTGATGAACTGCTGGCGGCTTTAAGGAACTGAAAAGGATCAATCGATCATTTTGCGCGTTGCCGTGAGACATCCCTGCATCTTGAGGGAACTCGCCGCATGCCAAGTCAAGAAGTCATCCGCAAAGCGAAGCAGGACAAGCGCGCCGGAAAATCTGCGAGCACGCAGGCCGGCGAATTCGTCAAGGACCAGATCGACAAGATCAGGAAAGGAAAGCACGGCGCACGCTCGACCAAGCAGGCCATTGCCATCGGCCTCTCGGAGGCGCGCCGCGCCGGCGTCGATCTGCCGCCGCCGCGCAAAGGTCGAACCAAGAAATCGACACGCCGCAGCGCCAAATACGCTTACGAAGTCGGTCAGGGCAAGCGCACGCCGAAGCGTCGGCCAAAAGTGTCGCGCGCCGTCACGAACGTCCTGAAGAAGGAGCCGCGCTCCACCGCATCGCGCGGCGCGCTGTCGAAACAGGCCAAGCGTGCTGCAAGCCGTCGAACCGCAGCATCCCGCTCGGCCGCCGCGCGAAAGGCAAGCCACACCAAGGGCGCCAAGGTTCGCTCCGCTGCTGCCAAGAAGGCGGCACGCACCCGCGCGCGCCGCCGGAGCTGATCAGTCGCGCCGGTTCAAGAACCGGGCGTCCACTTCCAGACGATGTCGGAGACGTTGACGGGCTTCGGGATCAGGCCCAACTTTGCGAAACGATCGGCGACCGCCTGCTGGCTCCTGACCACCTCGGCGTCGAGCGGCACCACGCGGAAGTTGGAGCGATCCACGAAACGCCTGACCGCCTCGATGTCGACGCCGGTCGCGTCTGCCTGCGCTTTGGCGACGTCCTCGTGGTGTTCGTTGGCCCAGACCCCTTCGGAGGCGAAGGTGGTGTTGAGCTTCGCCACCAGCGAAGGATATTTATCAACGAAATCCGTGTTGGCGATGTAGAACGCATTCGGCCTGTGCACGTCCTTGTCGAAAGCGATGACGCGGGCGTTCTCCTTCAGCTCGGCGAGCGCCAGATACGGATCCCAGATCGACCAGGCGTCGACCGAGCCCTTGATGAAGGCGGCCGTCGCATCCGCCGGGGCAAGCGGTGCCGGCGTGATGTCGGACCAGGACAGGCCGGCCTTCTCGAGCGCAGCGACCAGCAGATTATGCGCGCTAGATCCCTTGCCGAAGGCGACGCGCTTACCCTTGAGATCGGCGAGCGTCTTGATGGCCGAATCCTTCGGTACGATGATCGTCTGGGTGTTGCCGTCCGATTTCACCGCGGCAACGTAGCGGATCCTGGCGCCGCCGGCCTGCGCGAAGATCGGCGGGGAGTCGCCGACATAGCCGAAATCGACGCTGCCGACATTGATGGCCTCCAGCAGCGGCGGACCGAACTGGAAGTCGATCCACTTGATCTCGATGCCGAGCGGCTTGAAGGCGTTTTCCAGTGTCTGGCGCTGGCGCACCGCCGGGAAAAAGCCGCCCTTCTGCGTGCCGATGCGGATTTCCGCCGGCTTGTCCTCGGCGCGCGCGGGTGCAGCTAGGGCCGTCGCAAGCGACAGCGTCGTTGCCAGAATGTGTCGTCGATTGATCATAACGCGGTCCTTTCGTTGGGATTAGTTGGCGAAAAGTTGCGAGCTCGCGCGACGGCTCCGCTCAGAGAACACCGCACGAGCGGCGCGCTCGGCCTCGCGCGCCGAGCTGAACTGGCGGCCTTCGAGGCTGTCGAACAGACGCTCGGAGGAGAAGAAGCGGAAGCCGCGCGCATCTCGCGTGACGATGCCGGCGGCGCGGTCGTGGATCTCGATGATGTAGGCGTTCGATTGGGCTTGATGCTGTGCTTGGGACATGACTGCTCATTCGCCGGAATTTCGGCGTTCCTGACTTGGATCGTGCGATGTTGGGAGCTGTTAGGAAGCGGTCAGCAACAACAACAGGCGCCCGTTGCCGCCGAGAAGCAGCGCCGCGTCATGCAGGCATGCATGTCGTTCTGATTGCGCTGGTGATCGGTTCTCATATCGCGGCGGGCTCGAGGAGCAGTTTCGTGGCCTGCGAATATCGTGCGATCGGCCTGGTTGGTCAATGAAATGGCTATCCATATTTGCCGTGAGGGCGCTTGAGCGTTTCTCCCGCGGCAAGCACCGGCAGCCGGATTCATCTCGCGATGAGTTCAACGCGTGCGCGCGGCTGGCGTGATACGTTTCAGCAGCCACAGAACAGAAGAACCGGGAGGTCCAGAGATGGCGAACGATCTGAAAGGACGCACTGCGCTCGTGACCGGCGGCTCGCGCGGGATCGGCGCAGCCGTCTGCCGCGCGCTGGCCGAGGTCGGCGCGGCCGTGGCGATCAACTGCCGCGAGCAGATCGGACAGGCCGAGCAGCTGGCAGGCGACATCGGCAAGCAAGGCGGCCGCGCCATCGTCGTTGCCGCCGACGTCTCGCGGCGCGAGGCCGTGGCCGGCATGGTCGAGCGCGTCACGGCCGGACTCGGGCCGATCGACATCCTCATCAACAATGCCGGCATTGCCATCACGCGCGGGGTCGACGATCTTACCGAGGACGATTTCGACCGGACCATCCTGGTCAATCTGAAGTCCGCCTTCCTGTGCACGCAGGCGGTGCTGCCGGCGATGCGCGCGCGGAAATGGGGCCGCATCGTCAACATCTCCTCGGGCGCGGCGCGTGGCGCCGGCTCGATCGGACCGCACTACAATGCGTCCAAGGCCGGTCTGGAGGGCCTCACGCGGGGCTATGCGGCGCGGCTGGTGAAGGACGGCATCACCGTCAACGCCGTGGCGCCGTCGCTGATCGAGACCGACATGATGAGCGGACAGACGCAGCTCGTAAGCCGCATCCCGCTCGGCCGCTTCGGCACGGCGGACGAGGTGGCGAAGGCCGTGATGCTGCTGGTCGACAACGCCTACATGACCGGGCAGACCGTCGCGCTGAGCGGCGGGATGGCGTTTAATTAGAGGGTACACCGTCATGGCCAGGCTTGTCCCGGCCATCCACGCCTTTCAGGTGGTGCGAAGAACGTGGATGCCCGGGCCTTCGCCTCGCCGAAGCGGCTTCGGCCGCGCAGGCGGGACACGCCCGGACATGACGATCATTTGGCAACTATGGGACTTCACCACATCGTCGCGGCCGCTCGTTCCGGCCAGATGCGGTCGTACTCCGCGCCGCCAACCTTGTTGTCGCTCATCTCGGCGAGGATCTGGCCGGGCGTCGGCAGCGTCTTCGGATCGACGCGCTTGTCGGGATTCCAGAGGTCGGAGCGGACGATGGCGCGGGCGCATTGGAAGTAGATCTCGTCCACATGCATCACCATGACGCTGCGCGGCGCCTTATCTTCGACCTTGAACGAGGCCAGCAGCTCCGGATCGATCGACAGATGCGCGCGGCCATTGGCGCGGACGGCGTTGCCGGAGCCGGGAATCAGGAACATCAGCGACACCCGGGGATCACGCACGATGTTGCGCAAGGAATCGACCCGGTTGTTGCCGCGGCGGTCCGGCAGCATCAAGGTCTTGCGATCATGGATGCGGACGAAGCCGGGCAGGTCGCCGCGCGGCGAGCAATCGATGCCTTCGGGACCGATGGTCGCAAGCGCAGCAAATGGCGCCTTCTCGATGAAGACGCGGTAGAGCGGCGTGACATGGTCGGCGACTTTCACGGTCGAGGCGTCATTGGTGGCAGCGTAAATGGCTTCGAGCTGCTCGACCGTTTCGATCACCGACATTCCGTTCTCCCTGGCCGTGCCGGCTATTCGTGCCAGCCTTCGTTCCTGATCACACGCAGCAGCTGGCGACCGTGATACTCCGCGCTGCCCGCATTGAGGATGGTGACATCGGCACGCGCCGAGGCGTCGTCGACGCTGCGGGTGAGACGCTCGGCAATGTCGCCGTCGCTCTTGCGCCCCCGCGCGGCAAGCCGCGCTGCCAGCACATCCGGCGGCGCGGTGATCGCGACGACGACGACGTTGGCATAGGCCTGGCGCAGTGCACCAAGCACGGTGCGCGAAACGTTGACCACGACCGTGCGTCCGGCGCGGATATCGTCGTTGATCTCGGCCGGCAAGGCGTAGGAATGCCCGTGTGCTTTCCAATGCATGGCGAAATCGCCGTGCTCCCGCGCGCGGCGGAATTCTTGGGGCGTCACCGCGACGTTGTCCTCGTCGGCGGAGGCTTCCCGCGTGACGATCCGGCGCGGAAAGACGATGTCGTGGTCATCGACGCACGCCGCCCGCGCCAGCCGCAGCAGCGTGTCCTTGCCGGCGCCGCTGGGGCCGACCACGAGCACGAGCCGGCCGGAACCGATCCCGCCTGCTGCATCCTGCGCCGTGGCGACGATCTCGCTCATGCGACGCGGTGTCCTTCGCGCCAGACGCTGCGGACCACGGGCACGCTGCCGGCCACGTGCACGCGGATCAGATCGGCGCGCTTGCCGATTGCGATCTCACCTCGGTCGGTGAGGCCGACGGCATCGGCAGGCGCCTTGGTCACGGTGCGGATCGCAGCCGGAAGACTGATCGCGGGCACGTGCTCGGGCAGCTGCAGCGCGCCCATCAACAGGCTCGACGGGATGTAATCGGACGACAGGATGTCGAGCAGGCCTTCGCGGGCGAGATCGACCGCGGCGATGTTGCCGGAATGCGAACCGCCGCGCACGACGTTGGGCGCGCCCATCAAGATGTCGATGCCGGCCTGGTGCAGGCCGCGCGCGGCTTCCAGCGTGGTCGGGAATTCCGCCACCGCGACGCCGTCGCGCACGGCGTCCGCGACGTTCTCCTCGGTGGTGTCGTCGTGGCTCGCGAGCGGGATCTTGTAGGCCTGCGCCAGCGCCACGATCTCGCGCATGTTGGTCGCGGCATATTGCTTCTGGTACTCGAAGCGCTTGGCGAACAGCTCGTCGAGCTCTGCGTCGGTCTTGCCGCCGCCCTTGCCGCGATAATAGTCGCGCAGCTTCACCTCGTCGCGGAACTGGCGTTGGCCGGGCGTGTGATCCATCAGCGACATCAGCTTGACGTCGGGACGGTCGATCAGCTCCTTGGCCTCCTCGACCACGCTCGGCATCGGGATCTCGCAGCGCAGATGCAGGAAGTGATCGGCGCGCAGCAAATTGGCGTCGCGCGCGGTCGTGATCGCGGCGGCAAGCACGCCGGAGCGGCCGTCGACTTCCTCGGCGCCGTCCTCGCGCCAGACCCGGAGCGAATCGAATACCGTGGTGATGCCCGAGGTGGCGAGCTGGCCGTCATAGGAGATGACGGCCGCGACCGGATTCCAGAACACTTTCGGCCGCGGCACGTAGTGCGCTTCGAGATGATCGGTGTGGAGCTCGATCAGGCCGGGCATGATCAGATCGCCGCCGGCATTCTCGGCGCCGGCGGGCGCCCTGCCCTCGCCGATCTCGGCGATGCGGCCATCGACGAGCGCGAGCCAGCCCTGCTCGATCACCTGGTCGGCGAGCACGATCCTGGCATTGGCGATGACGGTATCCTTGGCGTTCATGTCCATTTTCCTCAGGCCGCCGCGGCGAAGCTGGTGACGTCGACGATGCGGTCGGCAATCAGATGACGGATTTCGTCGTCATGGACAATGGCAACCATGGCGACGCCCCGGCGTTTCTTTTCAGCGACGAGCTCGACCACGACGGCGCGGTTGGCGGCATCCAGCGAAGCGGTCGGCTCGTCCAGCAGCAGGATGGGGAGGTCGGAGATGAAGCCCCGCGCGATGTTGACACGCTGCTGCTCGCCGCCGGAGAAGGTCGCGGGAGGCAGCTGCCAGAGGCGCTCGGGGATGTTGAGACGATGCAGCAGCTCGCCGGCGCGGACCTGCGCATCGGCCCGCGACATGCCATTTACGATCAGCGGCTCGGCCACGACATCGATCGTAGCAACCCGCGGCACCGCCCGCAGGAACTGGCTGACATAGCCGATGGTGGAGCGGCGGACGTTGAGGACCTGCCGCGGCTCGGCGCTGGCGAGATCGATCACCGCGCCGCGATGACGGATGCCGATGCGCCCCGAGTCACAGCGGTAATTGCCGAAGATCATCTTCAGGATCGACGATTTGCCGGCGCCCGACGGGCCCGACAGCACGACGCATTCACCCGGATTGACGTGAAAGGTCACGCCGCTGACGACGGGCAGCTCGATGCCGCCCTGCAGGTGCATCGTGAAGGCCTTTCGGGCATCGGTGACGTCGATCATGGCAGTCATCGGAACACTCATCTGGGAAAGTTCATGGCGGCAGGATCGAGGAGACGAGGAGCTGGGTATAGGGCTCGCGGGGATCGTCGAGAACCTGATCGGTGAGGCCGGTCTCGACGACGCGGCCGCCCTTCATCACCATCACGCGGTGCGACAACAGACGCGCGACCGCGAGGTCGTGGGTGACGATGATGACGGCGAGGTGCAGCTCGGCGACCAGGCTGCGCAGGAGATCGAGCAGGCGGGCCTGCACCGAGACGTCGAGCCCGCCGGTCGGCTCGTCCATGAACACCAGGCGAGGCTCGGTGACGAGGTTGCGCGCGATCTGGAGCCGCTGACGCATGCCGCCGGAATAGGTCCGCGGCGCGTCGTCGATGCGAGCTGTGTCGATCTCGACACGGGTCAACCAGTCCGACGCGGTATCGCGGATGCGGCCATAGTGATTCCAGCCGACCGCCATCAGCCGCTCGCCGACATTGGCGCCGGCCGAGACCGCCATGCGCAGGCCCTGGGCAGGATCCTGGTGCACATAGCCCCAGTCGGTGCGGAACAAAAAGCGCCGCTCCGCCTCGCCCAGCGTGGCGAGATCGCGGGTGATGCCGTCGCGCATCCGGTAGGACACATGGCCGGCGCTGGCTGCGAGCTGGCCCGACAGCATCTGCAGCAGCGTCGACTTGCCCGATCCGGACTCGCCGACGATGGCCAGCACCTCGCCGGGATAGAGCGAGAACGACACGTCGCGACACGCCGCGATGCGGCCGAAGGACTTGCTGAGCTTCTCCGCGATCAGAAGCGGCTGATCATTCTCAAGCGTATCAACCATGGGAGCCCGCCTTCTCCTTGTACGGCGCGGCGCTGAGGCTGCCGTGATGGCCTGCGGCCTGGCGGCCCTCGCAATAATCGGTGTCGGAACAGACGAACATGCGGCCGCCCTTGTCGTCGGTGACGATCTCGTCGAGATAGGAGTTCTCCGCCCCGCACAGCGCGCAAGGCGCGTTGAAGCGGTAGGGCTCGAACGGATGATCCTCGAAATCGAGCGACACCACCTGCGTGTAAGGCGGGATCGCATAGATGCGCTTCTCGCGGCCGGCGCCGAAGAGTTGCAGCGCCGCGCAATTGTCCATCTTGGGATTGTCGAATTTCGGCGTGGGTGACGGGTCCATCACGTAGCGCGCGTTGACCTTGACCGGATAGGCATAGGCGGTCGCGATATGACCGAACCGCGCGATGTCCTCATAGAGCTTCACATGCATCAGCCCGTATTCGGCCAGCGCATGCATGCGCCGCGTCTCGGTCTCGCGCGGCTCGAGGAAGCGCAAGGGCTCGGGGATCGGCACCTGATAGACCAGCACCTGATTCGCGTTCAGCTCCGCCTCGGGAATGCGGTGGCGGGTCTGGATCACGGTCGCATCATGGGTCGACGTGGTCGTGGCAACGCCGGCGGTTTTCGCAAAGAACTTGCGGATCGAGATCGCATTGGTGGTGTCGTCGGAGCCCTGGTCGATCACCTTCAGCACATCGTCAAGACCGAGGATCGCGGCCGTGACCTGCACGCCGCCGGTGCCCCAGCCATAGGGCATCGGCATCTCGCGGCTGGCGAACGGCACCTGATAGCCGGGGATCGCGATCGCTTTCAGGATCGCGCGGCGGATCATCCGCTTGGTCTGCTCGTCGAGATAAGCGAAATTATAGGCGGGCGCGTTCATTCCGCGGCCTCCTTCATGGCATCGGGCGTATTGGCTTCGGCAAATTCCTTCCGCAGCTTGCGCAGAAGACCCAGCTCGGACTGGAAGTCGACATAATGCGGCAGCTTGAGATGCTCGACGAAGCCGGTCGCCTGGACGTTGTCCGAATGGGACATCACGAATTCTTCATCCTGCGCGGGAGCGAGCGTCTCTTCACCGAGCTCGCGGGCACGCAACGCGCGGTCGACCAGCGCCATCGACATGGTCTTGCGCTCGCTCTGGCCGAAGGCGAGGCCATAGCCGCGGGTGAAGCACGGCGCTTCGGTCGCCGAGCCCTTGAACTGGTTGACCATCTGGCACTCGGTGAGCTCGATCGAACCGAGCGGGACGGCGAAGCCGACGTCTTCCGCGAAGAATTCGACCTCGACCTCGCCGAACCGGATCTCACCGGCGAATGGATGGTTGCGGCCATAGCCGCGCTGGGTGGAATAGCCCATCGCCAGCAGGAAGCCCTCGTCGCCGCGCGCGAGGTTCTGCAGGCGCAGGTCGCGATCCGCTGGAAAATTCAGCGGCTCGCGGGTGAGATCGCCAACGCTGGCGCCGTCCTCGGCCTCCGGCGATGATTCGATCAGCCCGTCGCGACCGAGAATATCAGTCACGCGCGGCGTGGCCGCGGTCGAGGCTTCGGCTGTCGCCGGCACCTCTGGCACAAAACCTTCCGCGAGCGAGGGATCGAGCAGGCGGTGGGTATAGTCGAAGGTCGGCCCGAGGATCTGGCCGCCGGGGATGTCCTTGAAGGTCGAGGACACCCGCCGCTGCACCCGCATCGCGCCGGTGTCGACCGGCTCGCTGGCGCCGAAGCGCGGCAGCGTGGCGCGGAAGGCGCGGACCAGGAAGATCGCCTCGATCAGATCGCCGCGCGCCTGTTTGATCGCGAGCGAAGCAAGCTCGCGGTCATAGAGCGAGCCTTCGCTCATGACGCGATCGACGGCAAGGCCGAGTTGCTCCGAGATCTGGTCGAGCGTTAATTCCGGAACGCTTTGGTCGCCGCGCCGCGCATGCGCGAGCAGGCGATGAGCGTTCTCGATGGCGCGCTCGCCACCCTTGACTGCGACATACATGGTTCAGCTTCCCTTGCTCGCGACGCGCGTGGTGCGGGGAATCGCGACCACCGCATCATCGGCGACCAGCACCAGGTCGATGCCGCGCGGAAACAGCGCTTCGTTGAAGCGCAGGCGCTCGAACAGATCGAACGGCTTGATCGACCCCTGCAGCGTCGCGACACCGTCGATGCCGGGGCCGCGCAGCTCGAAGCTGCGACCGGAATCCAGACGGTCGACCTGCAGGATCAACGTGGTCGAGCGATCCGGATATTCGTTGGTGCCGAGCGCGAAACGCTCGAGCGGCGGCAGCGCCGCGCCGTCACTGATCAGCGCGAAGCTCGCGATCGAGGTGTCCTGCACCACCGGTGCACCGGTGTGGAACTTGAGCCATTTCACCAATTCGGCGCTTTCCGCCATGCGCGCATCGAGCCAGAGCGGCGTGTCGTGATCGAACAGCGTCAGCGCGATCGCGGCGGCGCCGCGCATCATCGCCGCGGGCGCTCCCGCCATCGGCACGATGCGCTGGACCGAACCCGGCCGCGCCATCGCGTCCATCACCGAGCGAAAGGTCGACTGCGCCGACAACACCTTGTCGGCGAAACCCGGCGGCAGTTCCGCAATCGTGGTCATGATCTCACCCCTCACCGCGCACCATGGTGTAGAAATCAACCTTGGTCGCGGCGGTCTCGGCCGCGGCCTGTTCACGGCGAATCATAAGCTGCTCGCGCAACGGCGCGATTACGTCGCGCTCGACGACGGCGCCGAAATCACCGGATTGCACCAGCGCGTCGCAAAGCGCGATCAGCCGCGCCTTTTCACCGTCGCGGCCGAGCGTGTAGCCGAAGCCGACCTCGCCGCTGGCAAGCCGCACCGCAGCACGCGACACGGTGGCTTCACCGAGGTTGAACGGCGCACCGTCGCCGCCGATTCGGCCGCGCAGCATGACGAGACCGCTTTCGGGCGTCCGCAGATCCTGATGCTCCGGCAGGGCCAAGTTGCGGAGGCGGGCGGCGATCTCGCCCGCCTCCGCGTGCGCCAGCACGGCCATCGCGGCCTTGCGCTGGGCTTGTTGATTGTTGTGCAGGGTCACCTGATTCACCGAACTTGCCGCGTTCAAGTTGTCTATGATACTAGACAACTTCATACGGGAGCGCCATGACTGTTTCGTGACAAAGCCGTGATTTTCGGGC
Organism: Bradyrhizobium daqingense; assembly: GCF_021044685.1. Lineage (NCBI taxonomy): Bacteria > Pseudomonadati > Pseudomonadota > Alphaproteobacteria > Hyphomicrobiales > Nitrobacteraceae > Bradyrhizobium > Bradyrhizobium daqingense. The sequence continues at coordinate 1,803,590 of NZ_CP088014.1, read as the reverse complement.
TAGGCTGACCAGCGATATGAGCATGCAAGACACTGCATCGTCGGGCGTGGCGTTGTGGCGCCTCGTCGCCGACGGCATCGAGCGCGGCATCGCCGACGGCCGCTTCGCCGCCGGGGACAAGCTGCCGGGCGAAGTGGAGATCGCGGAAACCTATCGCGTGAACCGCCACACCGTGCGGCGCGCGCTGGCGGCGCTGGCCGAGCGCGGCCTGGTGCGGGCCGAGCGTGGCAGCGGGACCTATGTCGAGGCCCAGAAGCTCGCCTATCCGCTGCGCTCGCGCACGCGCTTCTCCGAGATCGTCGGCGCGGAGGGACGCGAACCGCATGGCCGGCTGATCGAGGCGACCGACGATGTCGCGACGCGCGAACTCGCGCGGGAACTCGGCTTGAAATCCGGCGCGCCTTTGCTACGGATCGAGGCGATCCGCCTCGCCGACCGCACCCCGATCTGCGTCTCCACCACCTGGTTGTCAGCGGAGCGGTTTCCTGACGCGGGCGCCGTGTTCGCCGCGACGCGCTCCATGACCAAGCTGCTCGAACATTATGGTGTCCGCGACTACCGCCGCGGCGCGACCCGGATCACCGCCGGCATCGTCGACGCGACCGACGCCGCACGGCTGGATCTCGCGCTGGGCCGCCCGATCCTCGTGGTCGATGCGACCGACCACGATCTCGACGGCAAGCCACTGGTGACCAAGCACTCGCGCTTCGCGGCGGAGCGGGTGGAATTTCTCGTGGAGTCGTAGGGGATTCTATCCACGACACCGGAGCCGCAGGGTGGGCAAAGGCGCGACAGCGCCGTGCCCACGATCATTGTCGATCGCAAAGTGGTGGGCACGCTGCGCTTTGCCCACCCTACGGCACCGTCGATCACGCCACCGCGCGCCGCCCGATGATCGCAAAGCGCAGCTTGCCCGAGATGAAATCGATCGCGGCGACCGCGACCAGGATCATCAGGATCAGGAACGATACCTTCTGCCATTCCAGCACGCGGATCTGCTCGGCGAGCTGCAGGCCGATGCCGCCAGCACCGACGATGCCGATGATGGTGGCCGAGCGGGTGTTGGATTCGATGAAATAGAGCACCTGGCCTGCGATCACGGGCAGGACCTGCGGCAAAAGGCCGAAGCGGATCTCGTGCAGCGCGCTGCCGCCGGAGGCGCGGATGCCTTCGACCTGCTTCTGGTCGGCGCCTTCGATCGCTTCCGAGAACAGCTTGCCGAACGCGCCGAAATCCGCGACCGCGATGGCGAGCACGCCGGCGAACGGGCCGAGCCCGACCACGTTGATCCAGACCAGCGCCCAGATCAGCGTGTCGACGCCGCGGATCGAATCGAGGACACGGCGGACCGGGAAGCGCAGGATGTTCGACGCCACCACGTTGCGCGCGGCGAGCAGACTGACGGGGAGCGCGAAGATGGCCGCAAGCGTGGTGCCGAGCAGCGCGATCGACAGCGTCTCGCCCAGCGCCTTCAGATAGACCGGCAGCGAGGAGCCGGGATCCGGCGGGATCATCATCAGGCCGATCCAGCCAAGCTGGCTGAGACCGGCGAAGAAGCGTGACGGCGAGAAGTCGAGATCGACGAGGCCGTAGATGAGAATCGCGAACGCCGCCACGATCATCGCAGGCGTCGCCAGCCGCGCCGAGGCGGGCCGGTCGAACACATCAGGGTAGCGCGCACGCATCTCTCGCGTGTCGATCTCCTGCTTCGTCACGCCCGCGCCTCCTTGCCGAACAGGCGGCCGCGCAGCCAGCCGGTGGTGATGTCGATGACGAAGACGGTGACGATGATGGTGAGCAGGATCGCGCTGACGTCGGAGTAGTAGAATTTGCGGATCGCGACGACGAGCTCCTGGCCGATGCCGCCGGCACCGACGAAGCCCATCACCGAGGCCTCGCGGACATTGATCTCGAAGCGCAGCAGCGCATAACTGGCATAGCCCGCAGTCACCTGCGGCACGACGGCGAAGCGCATGCAGGAGAGCCAGCTCGCGCCGGTGGAGCGGATGCCCTCGACCGGCTTCATGTCGGCATTCTCGACGATCTCCGAGAACAACTTGCCGAGCGCGCCGGTGGAGTGGATGGCGATCGCGAGCACGCCCGCCATCGGACCGAGCCCGAAGGCGATGACGAAGACGAGCGCGAAGACGATGCCGGGAACGGTGCGGGCGAATTCGAGCAGGCGCCGCACGACGAAGCGCAGCCAGGGCGCGGGCGAGGTGTTCTCGGCCGCGAAGAAGTTCAGGACGAAGGCGAAGGTGGCGCCGATCAGCGTGCCGACATAGGAGATCAGCAGCGTCTCGGCGAGCATCTTCAGCCATTTGCGCCAGCCCCACAGCCACTCGCCGACATCGGTCCAGACGCGCTGGCCGCTGTCGAGCGTGAGGATGCGGTCGAAATAGCTGACGAAATTGCCGAAATAGGTGAACAGCGTGCGCAGATTCACCTCGGCGCCGACCGCGGCGAGAAGGAGCGCCGCGGCAAAGACCACTGTTCCCAGAAAGAGGCGCCATCGCCTGCGCGCGACCGCCTGACGATAGGCCGCGTTGAGCACGGCGAGCTGCTGCTCGGGAAGGATCGAAACCGCGACGGTCATCTTGTCAGGAACTGGCCCGTAAAAAAGAGAAAGAGCCGGGTCCATCGACCCGGCTCCAGTTGCATCGTCCTGAGATCAGGACGCCTTCTTCTTGCGTAGCGCGTCGACGAACTTGATCAGCTCGATCGTGCCGTCCCAGTCCTTGGTCGTGGCGGCATGAAAGCCCTTCTTCTGGCCGTCGGAGAGACGGTCGAACGCGGCCTTGTCCTTGGCCGGCGCATCGAAGAACGCTTTGGCGATGGCAGCTTTGGCGTCATCGGGCAGGTCGGAATTATAGGCATAGGGTCCGTTGATGATCGGCGCCGATTTGTGGACGATGCGGAAATCGTCCTTCTTCATCGGCGAGCCGTCGGCATTCTTCAGCATGCCCTTGGTCAGCATCTGCGCCAGCGTGGAATCGTTGTCGCTGGTCCATTGGTTGGCGGCGACGTCGACCGTGCCCTGCGCCAGGGCCAGCATCGCGTTCTCGTGGCTGCCGGTGAAGACGACCTTGCTGAAATAGGTGTCGGCGTCGTGGATGCCCAATTTGTCGAGCTCGAAGCGCGGCACGTTGTTGCCCGAGGTCGAGTTCGGGTCGACGAGGCCGAGGTTCTTGCCCTTGAGGTCGTCGATCTTCTTGTAGGCGCTGCCTGCCTTGACGAAGAACACCGAGTAATAACCGGTCGAGCCGTCGGCGTTGATGTCGTTGGCGAAGGCGTCGGTCTTGACGCCGGTCAGGCGGGCGCGGGCGAACGAGGCCGAGCCGTAGCTCGCGATCTGGATGTTGCCAGCGCGCTGGCCTTCGATGACGGCGGCGTAGTCGTTGGCAATGCGCAGCGTGACCTTTACGCCCAGTTCCTTGGAGAGATAGCTGACGAACGGCGCCCAGCGCTCGGTGACGCCGGAGGCGTTCTCGGCCGGAACAACCGCGAAGGTCAGCTCGGGATATTTGGCCTTCCAGTCGTTCGCGGAAGCGGAGGCCGTGAAAGCGAGCGCAGCGGCGCCGGCGAGGACT